>NZ_JBWBKF010000042.1:0-18063 GCF_057657925.1 Lederbergia sp. B243.17 | reverse complement strand
AATCAAAGAGATATACGGAAAGCGCAAAGAGACGATCGAACGTGTTTTTGCCGATGCCAAAGAAAAGCATGGCATGCGGTGGACAACCCTTAGGGGGCTAAAAAAATTGTCCATGCAGGCGATGCTGACTTTTGCTGTTTTAAACCTTAAGAAGCTGGCCAACTGGACATGGAAAACGCCAGTTATGGCGTAATCGGATTGGGTACAATTGGAAACGACAGCTCATCTTTAATAATTATCGCTTCTAAATGACAAAAGGGTTGGAAATCAAATCGATTTCCAACCCTTTTGTCTACACTCTGACGGATCCAAAATTGGATCCGTTTCTGCTTCTCACTTCTAATTGCTCAATTTCCGGCCTTCAGCCTGATGACATTGCCGGAAGGGTCACGGGTAATCCAGCCATCGGCCGTTTTTTCAACGTCGGCATTGATTTTTTGTAAGGCATCTGCAGCCTGAACAAGTTCCGACTCATTTGGATAGAGGATTGTAAAATGAAGCAGACCGACACTGTTTTCCGGCGGATGCGGGGCGCCGACACCGTTCCATGTATTCAATCCGATATGATGGTGATACTGATGAGTCGATAAAAACAGTGCCTGATCTCCAAGCCGGCTGACGACATCAAAGCCGAGTCCTTCCACATAAAACGTTTGCGCTTCATCCAAATCGGCCACATGCAGGTGGATATGGCCCATGATGGTTTCTTTCGGCAGCCCCTGCCATGCCCCTTCTTTTCCCTCTGTAAGGAGATCGGCAAAATCGATCGGATCAACCGTCATCGCCACTTCCCCATTATTCCAGCTCCATCCGGACGGATTTCGGTCAATATATACTTCAATCCCGTTCCCATCCGGATCCGACAAATAGATGGCCTCACTTACCAAGTGGTCTGCCGATGCAATTTGGACGCCCATTTGCAGCAGATGAAAAACAAAATTGGCCAAGTCTGAACGTTGGGGCATAAGAATGGCAAAGTGGTACAACCCTGTCGTTCTCCCTTGCTTTGGAACGGCAAGTTCAGGCTGCTCAAGCGTCAGGATACCAGTTTTTCCGTCAGCTGTCAGGATGGCAGATCTGTCTGTCCTTTCCAATATCGCAAAACCGATCACATCCAAGTAATAGCGCAAGGATTGTTCCAAATCCAACACTTTAATGTTCACTTCGTTCACATACACGGCAGGCTTTCGGTGAAATCCCATCGATTATCCCCTCATTTCCAGCTTTCTATTATTCTTTGACAAATTGGCGAATCGTTTTGATTACGTCTTTTTTCCAGTGATAGGAGTTGAATGTATGATCACTGCCCTCAATTGTCCGGAGTTCCGCTTTGTCCCCATAGCATTTTTCCATATACAGATGGGAGGTTCGATACGGAACAGCCTGATCTTCTGTTCCGTGAATCAGCTGGACCCTACCGTTAAAGGCAGCTGCTTGCTCCCATACCTCCAGTGCTTTAAGGTCTTCGAAAAATGCCATTCCTACCAGATTTCCTCCGATATCATAGGCATTCTCTTCTTCAATGAAGATGGCACTCTCTTTCATCCCTTCCGCTTTCTCTCCCATTGTCCCAGCTGGAGCGAGCAGGACCAGCTTCTCCAGGTCGCTGCTTCTTTTTCCCGCTAATAAGCTTGCCACTAACCCGCCCATGCTAAAGCCGAGCAAAATCAGGCGGCGGCTGTCAATTTTCGGATGGACTTTCACATAGTCTAAAATGGTTTCCGCTTCGGCAAGTTCACTTGAAACCGTCATATCTTTAAAATCGCCGTCGCTTTCCCCGCTGCCGAGAAAATCAAAGCGGAAACTTGCAAAACCTTCCTTTTCCAGCATGCGGGAAATCTCCAAGAACAGGCGGTGGCTCTCTAGCTTATGACCCGTAAATCCATGCAGCAAAATAACAGCAGGCAGGTTTTCGCCGTCCGGGATCTGTTCCATTCCCCTAAGCACAAATCCTTGATGATTCACTGAAACTGCGTTTTGCAATTCCTACACCCCTTTATCATCATTGTCTATATCTCTGTATTTACGACGATTCGGTTGGATAGCCCTGCATGGAAAATACAAAATCTCTATTATTGATATACAGAAGCATACCATTTGGCCGCAGCATCAACTTCTGATGCAGTCAATTGATGACCCCGATCTTCCCAATGAAGCGTCACCTCGGCATTTGCCTTTTCCAAAAGAGATTGTAATTCAAGCGACTCTGAAGAAGGACATATTGGATCGTTTGTGCCAGCTGCGATAAATACTGATTTCCCCTTCAAATCCGGCAGCTCCACTCCTCGTCTCGGTACCATTGGATGGTGGAAGATCGCACCCTTTAAAGCTTTTTGGTAGTGGAACATTAAACTTGCAGCGATATTTGCTCCGTTTGAATAGCCGATGGCGATGATATTATCTCGGTCAAACTGATACTTCTCTGCGGCCTTATCCAAAAATTCATTCAGCTCTTTCGTGCGGAAAATCAAGTCCTCTTCATCAAAAACGCCTTCTGCTAACCTTTTGAAGAAGCGGGGCATTCCATTTTCCAATACATTCCCGCGAACACTTAATACATTTGCCTCATCATCAACCATTCCGGCGAGAGGCAGCAAATCAAGTTCATTGCCGCCTGTGCCGTGAAGCAATAAGAGTGTTGGTTTCGTTTGGTCTTTTCCTTTATTGAATACGTGCTTCATTATCGATCGCCTCCGAACTGTTTTTATTCCTTAATAAATTCCTTCGTGCTTCTCACTGTATCAATTGGACGGACCATTTTTTCGATTTCTGCCCGTTGAGGCTCCAAGAATGGAGGCAAAGATAATTTCTCTCCAAGCGTTTCATAAGGTTCATCTCCCATAAATCCAGGTCCATCTGTTGCAAACTCGAATAAAATTTGCGGAGCAACTCTTGCGTACAGCGATTCAAAGAAGTGGCGGTTTACATATCCGGATGTAGAGAATCCGAAGCTGTCCATCCGATTAATCCACTCTTCCAATACGGAACGGTCTTCTACTCTGAAGGCAGCATGGTGTACCGTGCCAAACCCTTGTCTTGCCTGTGGAAGAATCGCATTGTACTCGACAATGACAGAAGCTCCGTTGCCGCCTTCCCCAACCTCAAATAAGTGGTAAGAACCCTCATGGGCAGTCTCTTTAAACATCATGACTTTTTCTAACATTTCTTTGAAGTAATCGAAGTTTGCAATCCGGACAAAGATTGGGCCAAGTCCAGTGATCGCATATTCTAATGGGATCGGGCCTTTTTGCCAAGGTGTACCGGATTCAACCCCTTGATTGAGCTCATCTGAAATCAATTGATATTGCTGATCATCAAAATCAACGAAAGAAAGAGTCTTTTTGCCGAATTGCTCTTTAATTCCTGTATGCTTCACTTCCAATCGGTCAAAACGCTTCACCCAATACTCCAATGCCGCATCACTCGGTACACGGAAAGAAGTTTTGGAGATTTCATTTGTTCCATGTACTCCTTTTGGAATGCCAGGGAAGTCAAAGAATGTCATATCTGTACCTGCGCTGCCTTTGTCATCCGCAAAGAACAAATGATACGTTTGAATATCGTCCTGGTTGACTGTTTTTTTCACTAAACGCATCCCTAACACATATGTGAAAAATTTATAGTTGTTTTCTGCACTGCTTGTGATTGCTGTAACATGGTGTATTCCTTTTAGTTGGTTCATTATTATTTCCTCCAATATGTTGATTTTGTTATGCGTTCTCTTCAATTGGCATTAGTTTTGCCTCAATTTCCGCTCTTCTTCCTTCCAAAAATGGCGGCAAATCAAGTTTTTCTCCTAAACGCTCCACATCTCCGTCAATCGTGAAACCCGGTCCGTCTGTAGCAATTTCAAAGAGAATCCCGTTCGATTCACGGAAATACAAACTCTTGAAGTAAAAACGGTCGACAATCCCTGAAGAATGGAAGCCTCTTTGTTTTACTTGTTCTTCCCAATAGGCGAGTTCCGAATCGTTTTTCACCCGAATCGCCAGGTGATGAATACTGCCGCGCCCTGGCCTTTCCGATGGACCGTCTAAGGAAGTTACTAGGATTTCCCCGAAAACCTCACCGGGAATGGATTGAAAAATCGCCTCGCTTTCAGTCCGGCTGATCTCTGTATAGCCAAGCATATCTGTAAGCGTACTTGCCAGCTTGCCCAGCCTCCGGACAGTCATTTCCACTGTACCCATTCCCTGTATTTGATGCTCCACTGGTACTGGAGACTGATCCCATGTCTCCCAGTGGGCAACTTTTGCTCCGTTTGAGACGATCAGCACCATACGCAGCCCTTCAGGATCTTCAAATTTTAAAGCAGGACGATTGGCAAAGGTTGTGATTTCACTATGATCCACACCCAGCCCTTCGAAGCGTGCTTTCCAGAAATGCAGGCTGTCCTCTGACGAAACAAGCAAACCGATTCTCGTAATCGCATTCGTGCCGCGATAGGTCCTTCCTGCCACCGGGATTTCAAAAAATGAGAGCTCTGTACCCGGACTGCCTGTTTTATCACCGAAAAACAAGTGATACATCGAAGGGTCATCCTGGTTCACGGTCAACTTCACACGGCGCAAACCAAGCACATGGCGGTAAAAATGATTATTTTCGCTGGCGTTTTTTGTGATCATTGAAATGTGATGGTGTCCTGGAATTTTATACATCGGTGAATCCCCTCTCTTTCAGTTAACAAATCAAGTGATAGCATAAAAAATAAATCCTATTCTAAGATGCTTAGTTCTCCAACTTCTTTTCCGTATACTTTTGTAACTTCGATACGAGTCCATAAAGGGTTTTCTGCTCATCTTCAGTTAAACACTCATCGAAGATCGACGTTTGAAAGCCAAGCTGATGGATCAAAGCTTCTTGAACCTTAGCTTCCCCCTTTGTAGTAAGGGTGATCCATTTCGTTTTCCAATCCTGCCTGCGCTGGATATATCCCTCTTGCTCAAGCCGGGTAAGCATGCGGGAAATCCCGCCCTCCGACACCGTTGCTTTTGTGGCAAGCTGACTTTGGGTAATCGGCTGATACACCGAGACCTGGATTAACACATCAAACTGAGCAGTAGTGATCCCGAATTGTTTCAGAAAATCATTCGACAGCAGATTGCTTTGATGGGTAAACCGAGACATTCGCAACCAAATCAAGGAACCAAGTGTGTTCTTTTTCAACTGCCTCATTTCCTTTCTCTACTATCACTTTACACCTCAATTGAAAAGGATGCAAGAAAAATATCTTGAATTAGAGATAATAATCATAACACCCAAAGTAAAACTCCGGACTCGATTTTAATCGAACCGGAGTTTCAGTAGGTGATTACGTTGCTTTAATATAATCCATAAAAATCTGTTTTATAATGGCTAATTGAACACTGGGTTCTAGTTCGTCCTCTAAAAATGGAATTCGTTCAAATAAGGAAAGCTTTCTGGAAAACAGGCCAAATGCATTTATAACAGCTGAAAGGACATCTTTGGTCTGTATATCTGATCGAATGGAACCGTCTTTCATGCCCTCTTCTACAATAAGTAAAAGTGTATTCGCTATTCTTTTTCTAACTTCAATATAATCCTGATAATTACTAAGCTCCTCTATCGAGGTGGCAGCAAAGCTTTCAAACGCTTCTAATAACTGAGTGGTTTCTAAATTGTCTGGCTCAATATCAAAAATGAAACGGTCAAATAGCCTTTCTATTTTATCAAGACATGTACCATTTTCAGACGCAACATTTTCAAAGATAAAAAGATATCTTTCCAATATATTTACAGCGACAGCTACAATCAATTTATCCTTTTTTGGGAAGTAGCGAAAAACAGTAGCGATGCCTATATTTAGCTCGTCTGCAATATCCTGCATGGTCGCTTTCTCAAAGCCTTTTCTACTAAAAACCTTTTCTGCAGCTTCGATTATGTTTTTCATTCGTTTACTTTTTCCTTCTTGCCGTTCTTGTTCCCATCTGCTTTGAGGGCCCATGAATACAATTCCCCCTTTAAACTTCTTTACTGCAATGATGCTAACAAATTACCCGGAGAACGTCAATTTCTGAAGTTTTGAACCTAATAATTGTCACTTTCAGAAATAGGCATTATAATAATAATATAATGATGATAGTCGTACTATCACTATGATATCTTTAATCTCATTTGAAATTGTTCACTATCATCTTTTACTCTATATGCTGGTTTTTACCACAGCAAAAACAATAATTTGGGGGAGATTTTATGGGAAGATTAACAAATAAAGTAGCCATCATTACTGGCGCAGCAAGCGGACAAGGGGCAGAAGAAGCAAGATTGTTTGCAAGTGAAGGAGCTAAGGTAGTAGCTACCGATATACAAGTAGAATTATTAGACAGTGTAGTGAACGAAATCAACGCAAATGGTGGAGCAGCTATTGCAATTAAACATGACGTTACTTCTGCTGATGGATGGAAAACTGTAGTCGAGACAGCTATGGAGAAATTCGGTAAGATAGATATCCTTGTAAACAATGCAGGCATTACAGGGTTCATTACCCAAACGATTGAAGATTTGGATGAATCCACATGGGATAAAATCCTTGATATTAATACAAAGGGGCCGTATTTAGGAATTAAAGCTGTTCTTCCTGAAATGAAAAAAGCAGGAGGAGGAAGCATCGTAAATATTTCTTCACTTTCGGGTATTAACGGAGTAGGGAATGCTGCCTATAACAGTTCAAAAGGCGGACTTAGACTTTTGACTAAAAATGTCGCACTTGATTATGGCAAATACAATATTCGTGTTAATTCCGTACACCCCGGTACGATCGAAACACCGATGATTGAAATGTTTACTAGCGATAAACAAACAAGAGAAATGACATTAGCAGGTATTCCTTTAAATGTTCTTGGACAGCCTTCAGATATCGCATATGGGGTTCTTTATTTAGCCTCAGACGAATCAAAATTCGTTACCGGCATTGAATTGATTATCGATGGTGGTTCCATTTTACATTAATTATTTTTTGAGGATATGATGATAAACTAAAAAAAGCAGACACATTGAACCGCGATGTGCCTGCCTTTTTCATAAAGAACATATCTTCTCTCAAATTTACTTGAAATCCTATAGTTTTCCCGATCATAATAGACCAGTCTATAACTTAAAAAAAAGAAACCAGTCTCCTCAGTCAAAGAAGAACTGGTATCTGTTTTGCTATCTTTCATTTTCTTAGCATATGCTCGTTTTTCTTTTAACACCGATGCGATTTTTCTCTTCAGCTTTATGAATGTAAGCTGTTGCAAGCGGCACTATGCAGGAAGTTTTTCCGACATTCACATGAACCTTTCCGATAGCTTCAGCAACCGATTTGGCACACTCACTCAATTCCAGTATGTAGGTGCCGCAAGCTATGACGAAACCGTTCATCACATAGCGGACCCGGTTCCGCTCACCGTGTATTTGATCTTTCACCCGAGCGAGCAGGCTTTCGATTTCACTGATATCCAGCAGTTCGTCTGGAGTGATCGAAATATAATTTGCATAGGTGGCCCAACCGGCAACCGCAATGTTCTCATCCAGTGAATCAATCCACTCATTCGCCAGCTTCACTGCATATTTGCTTTCAGCCGCGACCCCCGCAACCGTGTATTCTGCCGGTGCATGCCACTTCGCCCCATCCGCCCATTGCCGGAGTGTTTCGATTGTCATGATTTTTGGATCTGCAGCCAGGCCAGCCAAATACATTGCATCGTAATTGCCGGATGCGTATAACCTAAGCACTAAATTCTGATCTTTTCTTATATATTTGACAAGCTTTTTTAGATCACCGACCTTGACGCCAAACAAAGGTTCCGGAGCGCCGTGGTTCAAAAAGATCTTTTTCGTTTGTTTGGAACCCAATTCTTCCAACTTCCCCATGATATCTTCATACGTCATAAGTTCACCTCCATTGTTTGAACTGGCCAAAACTGCATTCCGGTATATTCACTCCAGTCTTGAATGGATCAACTGTTTGAACATTGAGAGAGAATCGCTATTTCAACTTGATCAACACCACTCTCTCCACATGTGTCGGCACTAAAGGTTGATACATTTGCATGAATACCCTAATTTCGTGTGAATGTGTTCCCCCATTTGAGACCCGCTTAGCACATTCCCCGGTGTCAATCGAATTTACCCAACGGAAACAAAAAGATTCGCGTAATCCATAAACTCATATCTTCGATGGGTTCCTTCATGCCGTCTTTAGCCAGTAAAGAATGACTCCAACCACTCCGTTTGACGAAAAGGATGCTTCCCAGATATTATGCTGAAATCGAAGGGCATCTGTTCTGACGCCGGGCAGGCAGGCGCAAGTCGACTGGGCAGAAGATATTGGAGAATTCTATGTGGAGGGTCGGAAACGGCCGCTATACACGTTTCTGATCATCCTGAGTTATTCGAGGAAGCGATACATCGAGTTTACAACGGATATGACCCAAGAGACATTGATGAAGTGCCATATGAATGCCTTCGCCTATTTCAAGGGGATTCCCCAGCAGCTCTTGTATGATAATATGCGCACCGTCGTTAAAAAGGTATCTTTACGTCTTTTTTGTTAAATTAGCACTTCGCAACTGGTTTCGGAACTACTAAACAGTCATTTTCCAACTTGATAAAGTCAGCCAGTTTTCCTTTTCCTTATAATCAGGCACTATTTTTCCAACAAGTCGCCAGAAGGATCGATCATGATTCATATGAACCATATGACATAATTCATGAACGACTACATAGTCAATGACCTCAGGTGGTGCCATTGCTAGTCGCCAATTAAATGTTAACTGCTGCTTTGAATCACAGGTTCCCCAAGTCGTTTTGCTATCCGAGATGTGAATAGAACGTGGTTTTGTTTTGAAGTTGCTTTGATAATATGAAATGCTCTTTTCCACTAATGCCTTACACTGCTGATAATAAAATCGCTTCAAAGCTTGTTTTATTTTTTCAGTGTCAGGTTGTTTTACATATATATGGAGCTGATCATCTTCAAACACTACATGTTCTTGCGTAAGATTTATATCTTGGAAAATCTGTATGGGATAATTGTTTCCTAAATAAAGAAAACTTTCACCATACTCATAGACCTTTTTCTGCGGTCCCAGCAGCCTATCCTTCATTTCTTTTATTTTTTTCTGTATAACATCCCATTTTTCTTCTACTAACTGAAGCACACTATCTTCAGGTGTCCCTTTTGGAGCCTGAACTTCAACATTTCCATAACTATCTATTGTAATTCCTATAGAGGTACGGTTTTTGTACTTGATTTCTAAACGTAATGTCTCACCTAAGTAATTATGTATCATTTCATCACCTGTATTAAGGCTTATCCCCTGTATTTGATTGCCAATCCCTTTAAGAAATTCCTGGCATATTTATCTCCGCACTCTTTATAATTCTTATGTCCTTCTTTTCTTAATAAAGCGCCCAGCTCCCCTTTGGTAACCGTGATGCCTGCATTTTCAAATATATCCAGCATATCCTCAGTCGTTAATGCTAATGCAATTTTCACCTTCTTTAACAGGAGATTATTCACATTTTTATTTTTCTTTATAGACGGATCTGGCGTATCAGACTGACCTGGTTTGGGCTCTTGTTTTCCTCTTTTGTAAATAATAAGACCGTTTAAAAATGAATCTAACATATTGTTATTACATTTTATTTGCTCGTCACTTTCCTCATCATACTCGTCTGATTTTGTGAGAATCTTTATAACTTCTGGCACTGTTACATCCACTTCCCCAAGTTTAAAGATCTCTGCCATTTCTTTATTTTTAATTTCCAACGCATATCTTAATCGAATTAATATATCGTTATTATCCATAATAGACCTCCATATAAGAAAATAGTGTCAATCCTCTGTCCCCAACAAAGATACTGACCTATTGATTATTCTAATATTACCCCATCATAAATCGGTTATCAAAAAAGTAAATAGGCAACTCCAATGGGGTTAGTTGCCTGCTTTTTGTACACCCAAAAACAATCTTCCCAAAACCCTCTCTCCCGCCCGCATTTCTTGTCTCCAATAAACTAAAGATTTCCTACCGAACTCCGTTTTTCACCTTTTTGGTACAAATACCTTTTTCCATATCAAAAT
The DNA here is from genome assembly GCF_057657925.1 of Lederbergia sp. B243.17. NCBI lineage: Bacteria > Bacillati > Bacillota > Bacilli > Caryophanales > Bacillaceae > Lederbergia > Lederbergia sp. B243.17. The sequence continues at coordinate 7,976 of NZ_JBWBKF010000042.1, read as the reverse complement.
AGAGGTTCTCCCAGAACGTTGTATATGGGTTACCTGCTTCCATTCTCGGTTCAGACAGAAAAGGACCCCGAAATCGGGGTTGGATTATGAGATGTCTATTTTAGAGAGACTAAACCAATCTTAATTCAACAACGCTCTCCACATGCAATGTCTGCGGAAACATATCCACAGGCTGCACTTCCACCGTCTTGTATCCGCCGTCCTCCAATATCCGCAGGTCGCGGGCGAGAGTGGCCGGGTTGCAGGAGACGTAGACGACTTTTTTCGGTTTCATGCTGATGATCGTGTCAAGCAGGCTGGCGTCGCAGCCTTTGCGCGGCGGGTCGACGACAAGGACGTCGGCTTTGATTCCTTTTTTGTACCAGGCCGGGATGACGGTTTCCGCCTCGCCCGCTTCAAATTCAGCATTCACGATATTGTTCAATTCGGCATTTCGTTTCGCATCCTCGATCGCTTCCGGAACGATTTCGACGCCGTATACCTTTTTCGCGCGCTGGGCGAGAAAAAGTGAGATCGTGCCGATACCGCAATACGCATCAATGACGGTCTCTTCCCCGCTCAGTCCGGCATATTCCAGCGCCTTGTCATAGAGTACTTTTGTCTGGTCCGGGTTCACTTGGAAGAATGATCTGGCCGAAATGGCAAATTTGATGTCTCCGATTGTGTCATAAATGACTTCCTCGCCCCAAAGGACCTTCGTCTTGTCACCAAAAATGACATTTGTTTTCTTTGAATTGATGTTTTGGACGATCGATTTTACTCCGGGAATGGATTGGACGATCTCCTCGACGATTTTTTTCTTATTCGGCAGGTCTTCCGTTCGCGTAATGAAAACAATCATGATCTCGCCAGAGTTTTTTCCGTAGCGGGCCATCACATGACGAAGCAGGCCTTTGTTCGTTTTTTCATTATAAGCCCTAACACCATAAGCACTGCAAATTTCCTTTACTTTGCGAAGGACGTCGTCGTTTTGTTCCAATTGGATAAGGCAGGCATCCATGTCGATGATGTCATGAGTCCGCTGCTGGTAGAAGCCGCCAATCAGGCCGCCTTCCCTTTCACCGATCGGCACCTGTGCTTTGTTGCGGTAGCGCCATGGTTCTTCCATGCCGAGAACCGGATGGATTGTCACGTTTTCCAGCTTCCCGATCCGCTCCATCACATCGCGGACCTGCTTTTCCTTTGCCTTCAGCTGGCCGGCATAGCTCAGATGCTGAAGCTGGCAGCCGCCGCACTCGTTGTATATAGGGCAAGCGGGAACAACCCGGTCCTCGCTCTCTGTGTAAAGCTCAATCAGCCGGCCGAATCCGTATCCTTTGTTCAGCTTTGTCACTTTGATCTTCGCCTTTTCTCCGGGCAGGCCTTTTGGGACGAAGAGCGGATAGCCTTCCACTTTGGCGACGGCATGACCTTCATGCGTCAAATCTTCGAATTCCACATCTATATATTCATTTTTCTGCACTGGCAGCTGTATTTTTCCCATCGTTTAACTTCCTTTTCCTTCATTTATACTGTATTGATTGTACCACAGTCGCTCTCAGGGAAAAAATGCTGGCAAAAAGCAAACAAAAAAAGACACACTGCCCCAAACAGTATGTCTCCCCTGTCATCTCCCCGGCTTCTTTGGCACCAGTTCAAAAATATCATGGTTTTCAAACGCATCAACGAGCCGGTCCAGCCATTCATAGTAGTCCGCCATGTATTCGAGCTTTTCTAGATCACTTTCCGCCAGTTCCCTTACTTCCCCGCTGATCGATTCATCCGCCATCAATTCCTTCAACTCGCGAATGGATCGGCGAAGCGACTGGGAATGAACCGTAATCGCACTTCGCCATTTTATTGAAAAAAGGTCGAGAAAACTTTGATACCAGTCTTCTTCCACTTTATATAAATCTTTACGGACTCCTTTTTTCCAAACTTGCTCCACCATTTTCAAATCCGTCAATGAACGGACGGAAGTGCTCATGCTCGTTTTGCTCATGCCGAGTTCTTCCTTCATATCATCGAGTGTCAATGGGTCATGATGAAAATACATCATGCCGAAGAGCCTGCCGGCGGAAGAAGTGACCCCATATAAGTGGATATTTTGCGCAATCGTTTCAATGATACGCTCCCGGGCTTTTTCAAGCCTCTCCAGTCCTTCCACTTCTCCTCACATCCTTAACGATATTCACTTTTCCCTCATTTAGATTATAATACCGCCGCTCTGATGTAAAGAAACTATCTATGGTGCATTCACGAGGAAACGGGAGGAAATATAAGCATTCGGCAGTTATAGTTTGTACAGTTTTATCTGTACATACAATACATAAAGAATATGGTGTTATATGACATTTGTGTTACATTCGATACTTCCTCTAAAATAAAAAGGGTGAACAGACGAGCGGCACAGCAAGTTAGAGCTGAATAGAGAAAAACTGAGGGGTGTAAAGATGGATACGAATCTTCAACATAAAAAACTTGAGATCCGCAATGTGACCAAGATTTTCGGTAAAAATAGCAAGAAGGCTTACCAATTGTCAACTGAAGGAAAAACAAAAAATGAAGTGCTAAAAGCAACCGGAGCAACAGTCGGTGTCAAGGATGCCAATTTCGAAGTATACGACGGAGAAATTTTTGTCATCATGGGACTGTCCGGCAGTGGTAAATCAACATTGGTAAGAATGCTGAACCGCTTGATTGAGCCGACGAGCGGCCATATTCTTTTGGACGGGGAAGATATTGTCTCCCTTAACAAAGAGAAGCTCCGGGAAGTCCGGAGAAAGAAGATCGGCATGGTGTTCCAGAAGTTCGCTCTCTTCCCTCACCGGACGATCCTTGAGAATACTGAGTACGGTCTGGAAATCCAGGGCATCGACAAAAAGCTCCGGCAGCAGCGTGCGAAGGAATCGCTGAAGCTTGTCGGTCTTGAAGGCTATGAAAGCCAATACCCTGACCAGCTGAGCGGCGGCATGCAGCAGAGGGTCGGCCTTGCACGTGCCCTTGCCAATGACCCAGATATCCTGCTCATGGATGAAGCATTCAGTGCGCTCGATCCTCTCATCCGTAAAGACATGCAGAATGAGCTGCTGCAGCTTCATGATGATATGGGCAAAACGATTATTTTCATTACCCATGATCTTGATGAAGCATTGCGGATAGGTGACCGGATTGCCTTGATGAAGGACGGACAAATTGTCCAAATCGGCACTCCGGAGGAAATCCTCATGAGCCCGTCCAATGAGTATGTCGAACGGTTCGTTGAGGATGTTGACCTGTCGAAAGTCTTGACAGCTGCACATATTATGAAAAATGCCGAAACGGTACAAATCGACAGAGGGCCTCGTGTGGCACTCCGATTAATGAAACAGCACGGTATTTCTTCAATTTATGTCGTTGATAAAAAGAACAGGCTGCTCGGTGCGGTGACTGCCCAGGATGCAAGCAATGCCATCGAAAAGGGGCTTGCACTCAAAGATGTCCTGGCAGAGAACATTACGACCGTACCAGGGGATGTACTCTTAACGGATCTGTTCAACCTTGTCTCAACTGCAGCCGTTCCGGTCGCTGTCGTCGACGAAAATCAAAGACTGCAGGGAATTATCATCCGCGGTGCACTGATCGGTGCACTGTCCGGCGACAATGATTATATTAATGAAACATCTGAAACAGCAACAGATATTCGGGAGGTGAATTGATTTGGGTAACTTTATTCCAAGAATTCCGCTGGCAGAGTGGATTGACCAACTTGTCGATTGGCTCGTTACTACGTTCGGAACAGCCTTTGATGGCATGACTACAGTTTTGCAAGGGACAGTCGAAGGAATTGTTAATGGGCTCGGCTTCATCCCGTCAATTCTGCTCTCCGTCATTTTTGCTTTGATTGCGTGGAAGGTTTCCACTAAGAAAATCGCAGTCTTCACACTGGTCGGTTTTCTCATCATCGACTATTTGGGCTACTGGGAGCCGATGCTGCAAATGCTCGCACTCGTTGTGACCTCGGTCGTCATTTCTGTGATTATCGGAGTGCCGATCGGCATTTGGGCTTCGCAGAAAGAGACCGTCCGGAAGATTGTTACACCGATTCTCGATTTGATGCAGACGATGCCAGCTTTCGTTTATTTGTTGCCGGCGATCTTCTTTTTCAACATCGGCGTCGTGCCGGGCGTCGTGGCTTCGGTCATCTTTTCGATGCCGCCAGCCATCCGGCTGACCATCCTCGGCATTAAGCAAGTCCCGGCTGATCTGATCGAAGCGACCGAAGCTTTTGGTTCGACAACCGGACAGCGATTGCTGAAAGTGCAAATTCCGCTTGCAATGCCGACAATCATGGCAGGCATCAACCAGAGCATCATGCTCGCCCTTTCCATGGTCGTCATCGCCTCAATGGTTGGTGCGCCGGGGCTTGGCGAGGAAGTATACAGAGCCGTCACCCAGCTGAAGACAGGTGTCGGATTCGAAGCAGGCCTTGCAATTGTCATCGTGGCAATTATTTTAGATAGAATCACACAGCATGCAGGGAAAAGAAAACAAGGGGGAACAATTTGATGAGTGTACTGAAAAAGATCACAGGACTGGGAACAGCGGCCGTGCTAGCGGTCGGATTAGCAGCCTGCGGAAGCAATGATTCAGGCTCTTCCAATTCAGGGAGCGGAACGTCTTCGGAAAATATCGGCAAAGCGGTCAATCATAAAATCACAGGCATCGATCCAGGTGCGGGTATTATGGAAGCGACCGAAAAAGCGATTAAAGAATATGATCTGCAAGATTGGGATCTTGTCAGCGGCTCCAGCGCAGCCATGACTGCAGCGTTGAAAAAAGCGTATGACAAGGAAGATCCGATCATTATTACAGGCTGGACTCCTCACTGGATGTTCTCAAAATTCGATTTGAAATACCTGGATGATCCAAAAGGTGTGTATGGAGGCGAAGAAGAAATCCATTCCATCGGCCGCAAAGGCTTGAAAGAAGATAAGCCTGAAGCATATCAAGTCCTCTCTCAATTCGAATGGACTGAAGATGATATGGGCGAAATCATGGTAGCTATCGAAGATGGTGCAAAACCGGAGGACGCGGCGAAAGACTGGGTTGACGCAAACGAAGATAAAGTCGCTGAATGGACAAAAGGCGTTGATGATGTCGACGGTGACAAAATTAAGCTTGCCTATGTAGCCTGGGACAGCGAAATCGCCAGCCACAATGTGATGAAGCTTGTTTTGGAGAGCATTGGGTATGATGTGACATTGACTCAAGTCGAAGCCGGCCCAATGTGGACAGCCATTGCAGATGGCAGCGCGGATGCGACTCTTGCTGCATGGCTCCCGCTTACACATAAAACGTATGCGGAAAAATATGAAGGCAAATTCGAAGATATCGGCATCAGTATGAAAGGCGTGAAAATCGGCCTTGCTGTACCGAAATACGTTGATATCGACTCGATTGAAGATCTAAAGGAATAAGATAAAAGGGTTGTGCAGGATTTACCTGTACAACCCTTTTTTCATCCTCTTAGTTCCTTATCTGCTTTAAAAAGGACATCGCCAATTTTCCGGTCCTGGATGACCAAATCTGCGAAGATATCGAATTCGGTCGGCTCCATATTGACGATGACGAGCTTTGCACCGTGCTGCTTGGCGATCAGAGGAAATTGGTTGGCCGGGGTGACCGTCAATGAAGAACCGAGCACAATAAACAGCTCCGCCTTCTCACTTTCCTCCGCTGCGTGCAAAAGAGCTTCTTCCGGCAGCATCTCACCGAAAAGAACAACAGATGGACGAAGCTTCCCCCCGCAATCCTCACAATAGAAGTGCTCATTGGCATACACTTCATTTCCATACTCTTTCGCACAGTCCTGGCAGTGGACACGCTTCAAAGTGCCGTGCAGCTCAGCCATATTTAGGCTGCCAGCTTCCTCGTGAAAGCCGTCGACATTTTGCGTAATAATGCTTTTGATAATGCCTTCCCGCTCCCATTTCGCTAGGATTTCATGCCCCCGATGTGGACTGCATTCCTTCAAGCCGAGCACCCTCTGGCGGTAAAAATCAAAAAACCGCTCGACATTCCGGTTCAATGCTTCGGTGCTTGCTAGCCGGCTCGGGTCCTCTTTTTCCCAAAGCCCGGTATTTGCGGATCGAAAATCAGGAAGCCCGCTTTCCGTCGACATACCTGCACCTGTCAGTACAACCGTATAGCGTGATTCCTTCAACCACTTTGCCAGCATCCCATTCTCCTCCTTTATCTCGTTTAACCTGATTGTATCATATCTCATTCCGTCAATTTTTCTCCCAAACAAGGTCATACTATTGGCAAGCAAGCTGAAAAGGAGCGATTTCATGCATAACTTTGATCCATGGGAAATGATTCTCCGTTCAACCTCCGCCTTTCTCGTTCTATTGTTACTGACCCGCGTCATGGGAAAAAAACAGTTGAGCCAGCTAACATTTTTCCATTATGTGACGGGAATTACAATCGGTTCAATTGCGGCAGACATCGGCGGCGAATCGGAAACTCCATTTTTCAACGGGCTCGTCAGCCTGATCTGGTGGTCGCTGCTGACCATCCTGCTTAATTACCTAGGATTGAAATCGTCCAAAGTACGATCAATGCTGGACGGCCATCCGGTGATGATTATAAAAGATGGTAAAATCCTTGAAAAGTCGTTGAAACGCTCAAGACTCAACATGGATGACGTTAGCATGCTGTTGAGAGAGAAGAACGTTTTCTCAATCCAAGAAGTAGAAACCGCCGTCTTTGAGCCTCACGGAAAGGTCAGCATTATTTTGAAGCCTGAACATCAGCCAATGACAAAAAAAGACGGGAAACTAAAAACCACTCCCCCGCAATACATACCGATGGAATTGATGGTTGACGGAAAAATGGTCAAACGGAACCTTGATGAGTCAGGACTGACGGAAAAATGGCTCCACAACCAGCTGGAGACGATGAAAATAAGGCTGGACGAAGCGTTTTATATTGAACTGCAGGAAGACGGGTCTCTATATATCGATCGTTACAAAGACAACGAAAGCGGACAGGCTTCCGGTTAAAAATCCGATTAATCCGCCAACGAACGGGAATAGTAAAAGCAAGGAAAACAAAATGCATGCGGAGGGATGAAAAATGGCAGACGAAAAGAAACATGAAGAACTGAAGGGCATGCTCGAAGACGAAGAAAGACGCGAAACCCGCCTAAAAGACAAAGCACGCCACCCCGACGAACAAAACCGAATGAAAAGCAAAGAAAATCAGAGGATATGAACAAAAGCGGAAGGCGGCTGATCAGGGGCGACTAGCGCTGGAAGAAAAGAACGAGGTGGGTGCTCTCCAACCCACCTCTTCTTTTCTGAAGCGACCTCGAGCCCCTGCCGCCTGCAGCTGGACGTCTCAAATGCGGAAGGCGCCGTCTAGCCCCGACAAGCGCTGGCGGAAAGGCGCTCTTTGCCTTTTTGACAATTCCGAAGCGACCTCGAGGGGCTGGCGATTGGAGCTGGACGTCTCAAAAGCGGCGGCGCCTTGATCAGCTGCGACTAGCATAAGACGAAGACGGAAAAAGGCGCTTTCCAGTCTTTATTCGACTTTGGCTTATGACCTCGAGTAGCTAGGCGCCAGAGCTGGACGCTATCAAAAGTGGAAGGCGGCTGATCAGGGGCGACTAGCATAAGACGAAAACAGACGAAGGCGCTTTTTGCCTTCATCTGTTTTTGACTTATGACCTCGAGCCCCTGCCGCCTGAAGCTGGACGCTATCAAAAGCGGAAGGCGGCTGATCAGGGGCAACTAGCGCTGGAAGAAAAAAATGGGGACCTCTTCACGTTGCCAAAGCGGAAGTCTGCCGCTTGAAAACACTTCTCCAAAATGGAAGGGGCTGGGACAAAACCCATCTCTGATACGAAAAAAGCCGGCGGAATTTTACGATGAGTAAAATTCCGCCGGCTTTAATTGTCTTTCATGAAAGATAAGGACCACTTCTGATAAAATTAAGTCACCACAACAAAATAT
>NZ_JBWBKF010000040.1:0-57912 GCF_057657925.1 Lederbergia sp. B243.17 | reverse complement strand
AGGCGCCTCCGCTTTTCTTTGTCTAGCTGCGGGCGATAGGGGCTCGAGGTCGCTTCGAAAAAGATCAGGTGGATTGAAAATCATCCACCCGCTCTTTTCCTCCAGCGCTTGTCGCCCCTGATCAATCGCCCTCCGCTTTTCTCTGTCCAGCTGCGGGCGATAGGGGCTCGAGGTCACTTCGAAAAAGATCAGGTGGATTGAAAATCATCCACCCGCTCTTTTCCTCCAGCGCTTGTCGCCCCTGATCAATCGCCCTCCGCTTTTCTCTGTCCAGCTTCGAATGCCAGCGACTAGCAGATTTCAGGATTCTTCCTACGATAAGTCAACATCGGCTCCTGCGTCGCCGTGTTTCCTTTATCTCGTCAGAATCCTTCCAATCTGTACGTCGCTAGACGGCATTCTCTGCCTTTCTATTTCCTTTGCAAGCTGTTATAGATGAACGCGCTGAATTCTGCTCTTGTTACTTGTTTGTTCATACCGAATGTGCCATCTGGGTAGCCTGAGGAGATGTTGGCCTCTGCTACTGCGTTGATGGCGTCGTATGCCCAATGTCCTTTTGGCACATCAGGAAAGTGGCTTTTTGTTGCTGCCGGCAGGTTGAATGCGCGTTGCAGGATAACTGCCATTTCGGCGCGGGACATCTGACCTTCCGGTACAAACTTGCCCGCGCTTCTGCCTGTGAGCAGCCCGGCATTAGCGGCTGCGGCAATTTCTTTATAGTTCTTATCGTTTGTCGGGACATCTGTGAAGCCCGGATTTTTTACGTTTGCTGTGTCAAGTCCGAGTGTCCGGGTGATCATCAAGGCTGCATGGCGACGGCTGATAGTCGCTGCAGGCTTAAAGGTACCGTCTGGATATCCGGTGATGATTTTTTTGTCGACCAATGTCTTGATGCTGCCTTCCGCCCAATATCCTTTCGGTACATCTTTAAAAATTGGCGGGGTGTTGTCAGTCACCTCAATGGATACTGTTGCGGTTGCCTGGCCCGCTTTCACTTTGATGGTACCTTTACCCGGTTTCACGGCTGTGAATGTATTGCCAGAGACTTTGCCCAAGCCATTTACGTCCTCAAGCACAAGGTCTGATGCCGCAATTTTGATCGGGTTGTAAAACTGGTCGAGCACATAGGTTGGTGTAATTTGAATCGATTTGCCGATTCCGATTGCCCCTTCTGCTGACTTTTTCACATTGAGGGTCTTTGGTTCTCCGGCGGGAGCCGTCGAAACGGCCATCAAGACTGCTGATACCGCACGCTCCGTCTTGTCAGAAGGACGGTTTACAAGCTGGACTTTGTCCTGGCCCGGATAGCGGATCGCCATTGTCGTCGAGCCGCCGCCGTCCAGGTTCAAGGCACGGTATACGCCCATTCCTTTCAGATACTCTGCAAACTCCTTGATAGTCATACCGTTGCTGTAGCCTGACTGGCGTCCGTCAACGGTCACGAGGAAAATCTGTTTTCCTGTCTTGTCAATCGCAACTGCTGTACGAGGAGCGCGGTATTTTGCGTTCGCGCTGTTTGTATCCATTGTGATCGATACTTGTCCATCCTTGACAAGCATTGGACCGCTCGCAAGCATGAAAGAAGAGTTTCTCCATTTTTCATCAACATTAACGGTTAGAGATATTTCTTCTCCAGCCTTTACTTTTGCTAAAGTATCGGAGCCTTTTCCGTTACCCGATAAAACAAAGCCATTTTTCGGAATGGCGAGAGGGGTTGTATTCCCCGGCTTTCTAATCGCTTGTACTTTCCCTGTAACAGTGGAGCCGAATTCAAGTGTCGGGGCTGTGTCCATGACAACCGCCACTTCAGTTCCCCACTCATTCGTCTTTGTGTTTGCCGATGGGAAATTCGAAGTGAAAAGAATGATGTTATTCGGTTCCCGTTCCTTATTCGTGCTGTCAATCTTATAAGTAGCACCATTATGTACAAAACTCATATTCAATTGATAATGGTCAATCTGACCGCTGCCGCTTGCATTGATGCCGAATGCTATCGGCTCGTTAACAAACTTGTCTTTGCCGACAGGAACAATCCCTGCATGGACAAGGCGGTTATCCTTCGATACAAGGTTCATTGGTGAACCCGCAAAGAAGAAATTTCCGTTTACCGCGCCGACAACCTGATGGCCGGGACGGTGATTGGCGAGAGCTGTCGTCGTTGTTTTCGCCAATTTGTTCAATGCACCAGGATAGCCGACCGATACAGTCGTGTATGGATCATTCGCATTAACTTGCAGTACTCGGACTGCCTGCTTGACGGATGATGACGAAAGACGCGTATCTTTGTATTCGACGCCCCCGGATATTCTAAAATGTTCATTTACCGTGGCTGCTGATGCGGACGTTGTACTTAACAACAAACCTCCGAGTGACAGGACAACAACATTGACGATGGCCAGCACCTTCAGAATTGAGTGTTTCATAAAAAAATAGTCCTCCTCTTTGCTGTAAAAACTTGCCTCTATCCATTATAGACTTGCAAACTGGTAAAACCAATAGGCAATTTGACAGGAAAACACAAAGCGCCCATGCGATTCCAGTATCGTACGGGCGCTTTGTGTCGATTATTGAACGGAAAATGGGATTCTCAATGGTGAACTCAGTTTTTTTCCAGAGGCTGCCTGGATGCCTGAACGGATGTAAATTTCATATTGATGGCCGGGCTTGTACCCTCCTTGAGGCGGCAGGACACGAATCGACTTGGCCGTTCCTTGGGCAAGCGTAGCTCCGACCTGCCTTCCCTCGTCATCAAGCACGATAATGTCTCCGGTCTGCAGTTTTTTAACATCCATATTTAAATTGAATTTGACGTCCCACACTTTATCTTTGCTGGTCGGCTCTGTTTTTCGCAGCGCTTCGGTTTTTAATGCAACAGAAGAAGCTGCGGGTGCGATTACACCGTACCCATACCAGTTATCACGGCCAGAAGTCCCTCTGTCCGTGCTCGTGCGGTACAGCCACCTTTTCATTTCGGTGGCACTCCACTCAGGATGCATGCTTTTTAGCACCGCTGCCGTGCCCGAGACGACCGGTGCAGCAAATGAGGTTCCGGATGCTTTTACATATTTCCCGCTAAGCCCGGTTGTAATAATATTTTCACCGGGTGCTGTCAGGTTCACCTGATCGTTATGGTTGGAAAAAGAAGAAACGATACCACTTGAATTAATAGAGCCGACAGAAACGGCACTTTCATAGGAAGCGGGATAAAAATAGTTGGGAGAGTTGTCGTTCCCTGAAGAGGCTACTACTAAAATACCTTTTTGGGCAGCTGTATCGACAGCCGCTTTTTCAGCAGCAGATGGCTGGTCCGCTCCAAGGCTCAGGTTGATGACATCGACATTTTTGCTGATGGCATAATCGATTGCCCGAATCACATCAGCAGAACTTCCCTTCCCATCATTTGCAACAACCTTCAATGGAAGAATTTTTACAGGAAACTGGCCAGCTACTCCGGCTACACCGATTCCATTATTTGTTGAGGCTGCGATGACGCCGCTGACAGATGTGCCATGGCCGAACGTATCCTCAGTGTTTTGGCTGTTGTCGAGGAAGTTGTATCCGCCCGCCGCAATCTTCCCTTGCAAATCGGGATGGGAGGAAGAGACCCCGCTGTCAATGACCGCCACTACAACCGTCTTATTTGGGGCACCTGTCTGCCAGAATTGACCGAGATTCAAATAGGAAAGATGCCATTCCTGCGGTGCAAATGGGTCGTTCACCGTTGTTCCGGAAACTCTCCGTTCGACCGGCTTCTCAATATATTCAACCGAATCATCCTGATTCAGTTTTTTAGTCAGTTTAGCCGCTTCGGCCTTACTATCGGCAGTTACAACCGCAATATTCACATCGGAAAGGTCCTCGGTATCCTCTTTTACAAGAGCATCGGGCACCTCGCCAGAGTATTTAACAATGTATTCGACCTCTTGTCCTTCCGCAAGGGCGGACAGAGGAAAAAAGAGCGCTGAAGCAACAAGGAGCATCGAGGCAATAGACTTAAACAATGAGATCAAACTCCTTTTCTAGATGTGTATCCCGAAGGATACTTCTATTATCGGAAGATTTTTCTCATGTTGAATAGCTAAATCAGCCTCTTTTTATCGATTATTGAGGGATTTTCACGTAAGGTTTGGTGAAGGAACATTAGGCAGTGAGGGTGAGTACGAGACCATCTTTGTGCAAGTGGCTACGAGGAAATGGCCCTCCTACGTGCACATTGGATGCCCTCGGGCTCTTTCCCAGAAAAAACCTCTTCCTTTTCTCTTGTCTATATGTTATATTTACAAATGCGATGAGCTAATTGCATAAGTCGGATCACATGCCTCGTGCACGCATGCTGTGAACATGTGGTGATCCGCCGCAACGCAGACGCCGGCCCAGGACCGGCGTCTTTTTTATTTTGCCTTTTGAAGACTATAGCTTTTTTACAACGACCGCCTGGCTCCCCATCTGCTTCCATGCCTCTTCAAACTTATCCCGATCCACTTTGCGGTCCTTCGTGCCATACGGATCATTTACATACACGGATTCCTTGTCGAAACCAGTTACAGCCACACTATGTACATTATATGATACAGAAATTTCCCCGTGCTTTGTTTTCCACTTTTCAAAACTGGAAACCGGAGTGAGATTTGTCGTCGTAATAACCCAAACCGGACGGCCTGCACGCAATTCCCTATAAATGGCATCCGGCTTTGAACCAGTCAAGTCCTCCACTTCTGAAGCGTATTTTTTTGCAAGTTCAAAAATGGGCTTATGATATACAGACAAACCAGGCCCATTCTCCATATTCCCGACGAACCCGTCATTTGGATGGCCTTTTAACCCGTTTTCGTATTCAAGCGGGACACGCGCAATCTTGTCTGACAGCTCATTCTTCGTCACATTTGCCCCATAAAAGTTAAGAACCATAGCCAAGCTTGTCACTTCACAACCATTATATAATCGCGGAGCGGTCATTTGATTGATTAGCGGCACATTCAACCGAACAGACTTATCGTTCTCCAGCGACTAATAAAGCTGAACGCCTGATCCTCCTTGAGCCGCCATCACCTCAACCGGCATAAACGGTTGAGCAGAAACATTCACCGCAGTCAACGCCAAAAACAAAGCAATACTCTGCACAGATGCCCCTCCTTTGGTTACTAAATAACTTTCGACAAAAACTGCGGAAATCCTGCAATTATTTTTAGTATGCCGATTTACGAGAAAAAAGCCTCCTGACTTGTACAAGTCAGGAGGCAAAAGACAAATTATCGAGTTACACCTATACCGTTGTCCGGAACAGAAAGCGGGTTTCCGGCAACATCCTTAATATCAATCGTTGAGGCTGGCTTGAGGCTCAGCCCTTTATTTAACTCTTCATCAGTTACATTGCCTGATAGGGTTGCTGTCAGGGTAGATTGCGCTGCTCCAGCTGCTGCTGTGGTAAATGTTACTGTCTTGCCGGTATCTGTATTGCCGGCATAGAGATTAAAATCTACTCCCGCATCATTAGTTACAGCTTCGCTGAACGTCAGTGTGATTTGATTAGTTGCAGAAAGCCTTGCATTCGTCACCGTAGGTGCTACATTTTCATTTAGTGGGACAGAGTTGGTAAAGTAAGGCTCCATAACATTAGATGAACCATTCGCTTTAATCCCGCTAATGTTGATATTGCGTACACCTGTGAATGTATTTGTACCCGGCTGCAAATTAACAACGGCTACCTGGGTCCCTCCTGCAGCAGGGTTGAGAGTGACCGAGCTTACCGTAGCTCCATCGATCCTGTAGTTATTAGGATTTGTCGCAGATTCTCCATCCACAGCTTTATCAAATGTGACTTCGACTTTGTTATTATCCGCTCCCTGTACTACCTTGCTTATGCCAACAACAGCGCCTGTATCCGGCGTCGAATCTTTTCCGCGGGTAAATGTAACGCTGGAGTTTCCTGCATCTACGTTTGCCGTGCTGGCTAGGTTGCTAAATGTTAGATTTAGAGAGTAACTTGCATTTTCAGCATTTTGGTTTGCGAGCAGAGTGGACAAATCAACACGAACTAATTTTTTGTCATTGGTGTTGCTCACAAGTACAGGTGCGCTTTGAGCGGCAAAGTTCTTAGTAACATAGTTGTCTACGTACGTACCCGCAGCCGAAACGGTTGAGCTATCTTTTACCGTTACATCTTTATCAAAAGTAAGTTCCAGATACTCTTTGCCATTGGCACTGTCGCGGACCACCTTGCTGTTGGTCACTTTAGGGGCAGCTGTGTCCTTCACAAATGTCACAACTTTGCTGAAGTCTTTGCCTGCTTCTCCGCTTAGATCCGTGAAACTCTTGACTGCTACAGTGGCAACACCGTCCAATACGTCAGGGGCCGTCACGTTGTAGATTGTTGGATCATTAACATCCTTCGCAACAGAAGGTGCAGCAACATCTGTTCCATTTATTGAAATAGTTGGAGCTGCAATCAACTCTTCAGAAAACTTAACCGCAAATGTAGTGGCCCCTGTTTGCGTAATGTTTCCTACTGTCGGCGGTACCCCATCTTTGTCGCCTTTTTGGAAAGTCACTGTTGATGGATTTGGTGAAATCAAGTTTCCAGCCTGATCCTGAGTGCCGACAAATGTTGCTACTACATCTTTGTTGGCCGCAACATCTGAACCGATTGTAAAAGTAACTTCTGTGGCACCTGCCGTGAAGTTATTTGTAACCCCATTGCCTGAGCCTGCGACAGTCGTACCATCAGTCAGCTTATACGTCACCGTACCAAGACTCTTGATTGGTTCCGAGAACAATACTTTAAAGCTGCTCGCTGTCACCCTTTCTGTTTTTAAAATGGCAGGCGGTGTGTTATCCGCAGCCAGTGTCACCATCTCATTGTAATTGGTGAAGCCTTTTCCGTCGGCAGCTTTCAAGTTATTTACGATTACATCGTAGCGTTTCGATAATGGATTTGCTGCAGTGACAGTCAATGTTTTTCCATCCTTGGATAGCATGCCTGTCAGGTTGCCGGAATTATTGCCATCCAATGATTTCAAGGCAACTACAGTAGTATCGCCCGTGGCTTTGAATGCCCCGCTGTTTCCATCGGTAAAAAGGGAAGACTTGTCTACCGCTTTGTTGAATTTCACTTCAACTTGAGTCGCATTCAAGCCATCTACTCCAACCACTCTCAAATCAACCGCATTCACTACAACATTCACATTCGCCGTCAGATCCGTGCCTTCAACGGTTCCGGTGAGTTTGTACGTGCCAGGTTTTGCGGTATCCAGTTTGGACGTATCCCATTTGACCGGTACGTCTTTCGTTGTGTCGTCGGACATCATCACTTTTACCGTTTCAGGAAGTTTGGCCTCTGTTCCTTCCTCAATTTTGATGTCATCGAGGGCAGAGATTTGTTTGATGACCGGTTCTGCGCTCAGATCTCCATTTGCCCGGTAGAGCAGGAGGGCAAAGTCGCCTCGCTTGATATTGTTTCCAGGTGCAAACGTGTCTGCGCTTACTCCTGTGATCAATTTGTTTGCATAAAGCGTTTTGATATATGGGGTATACCATGCATTGTCTTTAACATCCTTGAAAGGCAGTTTTACATCGTTCTCCAATTTAAGGTCATACGCGTCCACGACCATCTTCGCAAATTGAGCGCGCGTTAGTGTTTGATTAGGGCCAAATGTTCCACCCGGAAGACCTTCTATCAAACCTTCATTATACAGGGCATTGATGTATTCATTGTACCAAGCACCGGATTTCAAATCCTTGAATGGTGCGGCTGGACTTGTTTTTTTCAAACCGCGGATTTCCGATACCATTTTCGATGCTTCTGCACGTGTTACAGATTTTCCGATATGGAAGCTTCCATCAGGGTACCCCGTTACGACTCCCTGATTGGACAGGGATTGAATGGCGTCATAGTAAAAGTTTGTGCTTGGAACATCAGGAAATTCACTAGCTGCTCCAACTGCTGGTGCGACTGCAGCCGCGACGAGCGCAGTGCTGGCCGATGCGATAAGATACTTGCGTGTTGTTTTGGATTTTGCCATGTTGAAAATTTCCTCCCTTAATATGCTAATCTATACTACCTGACGGATTACTGCGACACATGCTATGTATCATCTAGATTCATAACATGTCCACTGGTGTGTGTACCCTCTATGGAAAAGACAAAACATATGAAGAATATCTTGGAGAAGTTGCTATATATGCGCAGCCATGCGGGATTTGCTAAGATTTGAATTCAATTTTTTCATTTCTGAACGGAAATGTTAATGTATTTGTAAAAATTTTGTGATATTACAGACGCTATCAGGGCAGATATATATCTCTACAAAAATAGCTCTCCGGCAATTGCCGGAGAGCTATGACTTGTTACAAATAATTTATTATTGAGCTACATTGATAGACTCAAAATTCAATGCATTGCTTACGGAATCGACTACATTGATGGTAGTGGCAGGTTTAACGGACAAACCATTTGCTAGGTCAGCAGCTGAAAGCTGGCCTCCAGTAATCGTCAATACGAGTGTATTTTTTTCCGAAGAAGTTGCTACAGTCTCGGCTGTTAGAGCCAAATCAGCAGCTTTTGTTCCGCCGATGAATAGGTCAAAGTCCTTGCCAGCTGTATCATTAACATTTGAAACAGCTTCAGAGAAGGTAAGTGTAATTTCGTTATTCGCTGTCAAAACCGCTTTTGTAACAGTAGGACGGACATTTTCAGTCAATGATACTGTATTCACAGTGAACTTATCCATTGTCACAGAAGAGCCTAGCGCTTTTACATTTTGAACAGTAATGTTTCTGTTACCGGTAAATGCATTCGAATCTTCCTTCAAAGTAAGCGTCACTACTTGCTTTCCTTTTGCAGTCTTGCCGTATGCTTCTAATTCAGCCTTTTCAATTACAGCGCCGTCAACTGTATAGTTTGAAATGTCAGTAGCAGAAGCACCATCAACTTCCCCAGTAAATGTAACAGTTACTGTATCATTGCTAGTTTGTGTGATAGCTGGAGCTGCTAGTTTTGTTGTGTTGGCTGCTACATCTTTACCGCGAGTAAACGTTGCTGCAGTCTTTTCAAAAGCCACGCCTGAAAGGCTTCCTACTGTTGCAGAAGTTACATCTACCTTATATGCGCCACCTTCTGCTGTAGCAAATCCGCTAAGTGGTGTGCGTACGACTTTTTTATCCGAAGCAGATGCGTATGTGACCGCTACTGTTTTTGAAGCAACAGGAACAGTTACATAATCCTTAGTGTAGGATCCGCTTACTGTGATATTTCCTTCTGTAACTTCCTTATCGAAAGTCAACTCCAAGTATTCAACACCGTCAACTGTTACTGTTTTTACAGAAGTAGCTTTTGGAGCTACAGCATCTTCGGCAAAAGTAACAACCTTCGTTACCGCTTCTCCAGCTTGATCAGCTAGATCTGTATATCCAGCAGCAACCACTACATTTTGGACACCTTTTAGATTTGTTTGAACAGTTACTTCATATTCGCTGTCAGATACCTTTTTAATGGAATCCACTACATAGTTGCTGACTGTAACTGAAGGGGCACCAGCTAGATCTTTGGTAAATTTGACATTGAATGTCTTAGCACCTGTTTGTGTGACTGAAGCAACTGTTGGTTTTACTCCATCCACTTGTTGCTTTGTAATGGTAACAGTTGCAGGATTTGGAGTAATAAGATTACCAGCTTGATCTTGAAGGCCAATGAATGTAACTGTAATAGCTTTATTAACATCTACTGTATTAGCAGAAAGGTCTACAATTACAGACGTTGCGCCAGCAGCAACAGTAACAGAAGCACCGTTTACAGTTTCTCCATCAGCATATTTCAAAGTTGCTGTTGTATGAGCTTTTACTGGTTCCGAGAAGTTAATTTTCACCTTGTTTGCAGAGATTTGCTCAGTACCAAGAATCGTTGGTGCTTTTTCATCAGCTGCAATAGTAATCATTTCTTCATACTTAGCGACGGCTTTATTGTCAACCGTTTTTATACCGTCAACAACAACGTCATAACGCTTTGAAAGTGGATTTTGAGCCGTTACTGTAAGTGTTTTTCCATCTTCAGAAAGCTTTCCAGATAATGTACCGGAAGCTACTGCAGGTTTTTCAAGGGAAGTGAACGATACAGTTGCTTTAAATGCACCGCTTTTTCCATCTGCAAACACGGATTTCGGATCTACAGCTTTATTAAACTTAACCTCTACCTGAGTAGCATTCACAGCTTCAACTCCAACAACTACAGGCGCAACTTCCTTCACAATCACCTTAACAGAAGCAGTAAGCTCAGTGCCTTCAACTTCTCCAGTTACTGTGTATGTGCCTGGTTTGTTTGTATCGAGTTTAGTTGTGTCCCATTTAACGGCAACTTCTTTCGTTGTGTCGTCGGACATTTTTGCTTTTACTGTTTTAGGAAGGACAGCTTCTGTGCCTTCGTCGATTGTGATGTCATCAATTGCTGCGATTTCAGAAATAGTCGCTTCTTGGCCGAATTTCACGTTTGTGTCGTTCAGAAGAAGGGCGAAGTCGCCGCGCTTGATGTTGTTGTTTGGTGCAAATGTTGCAGCAGTTACACCTTTAATCAAGCCGTTTTTGTACAAAGTTTTGATATATGGTGTGTACCATGCGCCTTCTTTTACGTCGTTGAAAGGAAGGTTTGTGTCTTCGATTTCAAGGCCGTATGCTTCAACTACCATTTTTGCGAATTGGGCGCGAGTCAGTGTTTCGTTCGGGCCGAAAGTTCCCCCTGGCAGGCCGTCGATCAGTTCAGCATTGTACAAAGCATTAATATATTCAGCGTACCAAGCGCCTTCTTTTACGTCAGAGAAAGGAGTAGCTGGTGCGTTTTTTGTATCCAACCCACGAATAACAGAGATCATTTTCGAAGCTTCTGCGCGTGTTACGGATGCGCCTGTGTGGAATTTTCCATCAGGGAAGCCATTGATGACGCCTGCATTGACAAGTGCCTCAACTGGTTGTGCATAAATAGAATCTGCTTTCACATCAGAGAATTGGCTAGCGGCTCCAACTGCAGGTGCTACTGCAGCTGCAACAAGCGCTGTGCTTGCAGATGCGATGATGAATTTACGTGAAGAATTAGATTTTGCCATTCTGGAATTTCCCCCTATTTGTGATTCATAAAATCTGGCCTGAAAAGAAACTTGGAACCTATCCGAAACCGTAATTTCCCAGGATATTACCATTCATAAGAGAATGAAGTAAAATCCTTCAAAAGAAAAATTATGTAGGGGAACCGATTCCGGAGTATGCTACCAACGCTTCCCATCAATAATAATAATCCAAGATCACAGGTTTGTAACGATGAAAACAGTGGGAGGGCTGTATCTATTTTCCAGTTAGATTATAAAAAAGGCACTCTATATAGATGAAGAAACTGATAGAGTGCAAAGTAAATTATCTAGATTTTTCCCTATCTACATCCATATCTGGACTTCACAAGAAAAACCAGGACACTTGTTGCCGCATCATTCTGCCCGCTACCTAGGCATTACTTCACCTATCTTTCCGGATGACTCTGTCTCTTCTATAGGAACAAGCTCGATCCATTTTAGTTTCAGTGCCATGTAAATGAAAAACACTGTCAATCCCTCGGCTGCCGGGAAGACAAGCCAAATGGCATTAGAACCGAAGACACTTGGCAGGAGCCAAAGCAAAGGGATAAATAGGATAAAACTGCGGCTGCAAATAATCAATGTTGCATTCCCGATTTTCCCTATTGATTGATAAAACTCCAGAAAGACCATATTAATTCCCAAAAAGAGGTACCCTGCAAAAAAGTAAACAATCCCGATTTTCGTAAAGTCGACGATTTCCGGAATCTCCACTCCGAATAGGTCGATGATCAGCCCTTTTCCAACGAGTCCAACAGTAAATACAGCTGCTCCCAAAATCAGTCCTGCGAAGATCGCAATTCTGATAAATTGCTTCATCCGTTGGTAGAGTTTCGCACCATAATGGTAACTTGCAATCGGTTGAAGGGCTGCTCCAATCCCGATAAAAAGCATAAGAAACACCGTATGCATATAATTGACAACTGCATAGGCGACAATTCCCGTCTCCCCGACGTAGTGGCTAAATGTAATGTTAAAGGCAACCATCATCACTGCCGTAGAAGCCTCCACGATAAAACTGGGGAAACCAATCTTAAATATTTTTCCGAGCAACGAAAAATCAAGCTGTAAAGGGACAAGCCCTAATTGTTTTTTCTTCGTTAAAAAGTGAGTAAGCAAAACGAGAATTCCTGTAAAGGCACCGAGGACCGTTGCATAAGCAGCCCCTTTCACTCCCCATCCGAAAACGAAAATAAACAGGTAGTTCAACAGGATATTCACGAGGGATGTCACGATTAATCCTGCCATGGCGAGCATAGGATTCCCGTCGTTCCGAATAAAGATGCTTAAAATATTTTCGATTACAAAGACGATCCCAAACAAAAGAATAATGTGCAGATATCCCTCTACATAGGAAATGATCAAATCATTTGCTCCAAACAAGTAAGCAAGCGGCTCTTCGAATAAGAGACAAAGTGCAATGATTACCCCTGTTGTCACAATCCCCAGCAAAATCGAATGAGTAAAGATTTCTTTTGCACGATGCTGGTCCTTTTGACCATGTGCAATGGAATACAGTGTGGCGCCCCCCATGCCAATCCATAAAGATACCGATAAAATGACCGAGTAAATCGGAACGGCGATGTTTACACCTGCCAATCCCTTTTCACCAACGCCATGACTGACGAAGAGACCGTCGATCAAAATATTTATGGCCATTAATACCATTCCGAATAAGGAAGGAATTAAATATTTCATAAATAATTGACGGGGTTCCATCGTTTGCATCAACGAATGATTGCTTTTCACCATACATATACCACCTAAAGTTCATATTCTTAGAAGTCTGCTCCGTTTAAATAAGTCTTTCTATGCTAAGATGATAAAGTATCCGGTTACCGGATAGTCAAGAGCAAGGTGGCGAAAAAATGGACACTGCAAAAAAGTTTTTAACAACTGGGGAATTTGCGGATATATGCAATGTGAAAAAACAAACACTGTTTCATTATGACGATATCGGCCTTTTAAAACCTGAGCATAAAAAGGAAAATGGGTACCGCTATTATTCCGTTCAACAAGCGGAGGTTTTCAATGTAATTGATATGCTAAAAGAAATTGGTATGTCTTTAGCTGAAATCAAGGAGTTTTTGCATTTTAAAACCCCTAATGAAACGATTGAATTATTAACGGAAAAAGAAGCAATGATGCAAAGGAAAATTGAGAAATTGCAGCGGACACAGCAAATTATCCAAAATAAGAAAAGGCAAATAGAGGCGGCATTGCGGTTGGATTTTGATGAAATTACAATTGAATCGATGAAAGCAGAATGCTTTGTACTAAGTGAGAACATTTTAAACTGCTCGGATAAAGAGTTTACGAGATCGATTATGAAATTTATCAAATATACAAAGCGGAAAGAATTGGATACTGGCTATCCTATTGGAGGTTTGATCCGTCAAGAACAAGTAGAGGAAGCAGCTTATTGGAATTATTCACATTTTTATATGCGGGTGGATCCATCCGCTGTAGAAAAGCCTACTATCAAAAAAGCTGGAACCTATGTCGTTGGCTACCATAAAGGAAGTTATGTCACGGTTCAAGAAACATATGAAAAGATGAAGGTTTATTTGAGTTCGGAAGGCTATCGCATTTGCGGTGATAGCTTCGAGGAGTATGTAATTGATGAGGTAAGTGTAAGCGGGGCAGACAATTATGTCACAAAAATCATGATACAAATAGAAGAAAAGTAAGCAGCCCGCCCCTTTTCTTCTACATTTTCCAATTAACGTGTTTATTGGCCAATCACTTTTTTCATTTCCTGTACTTTCTCCGGATCAATCGGCGACATAAATGTTCTGCCGAACCGGACACCTGTGCCAACATGAATCTCTTGAGGCTTCAGCTCATCCAATAGCGGCTGGACGTTCTCGGGGTCAATTCCGGTGCCTGGCATAATGGTGATATGCGTATTTTCAGCGGCTTCCATTAACGTCTTCAATTCTGGGATCGACTTTGGTGCTCCGATCTGTCCACCTGCCGTCAAAATCCGGGTGATCTGTTTGAACTTGGCCACTGATTTCACAACGCCCACTGGGTCTCTTGAGGAGTCGATCGCCCGGTGAAACGTGATATCCAATCCTTCTGCCTCTCCAACAAGCCTGCTGATCGCTTTTTCGTCGACATCCCCTTCTTCCGTAAGGGCTCCCAACACAATTCCGCCTGCTCCAAGCTGACGGCAGACTTTGATGTCCTCGATCATAAGATCAATGTCCTCATCACTGTAATGAAAAGACTGGCTGTGAGGCCGGATCATGACATAAACCGGGATGCGCGAAGCCTCGACCGCTTTCTTGATAAATCCATAGCTCGGGGTCAGTCCCCCTTCATCCATACCCATACAAAGTTCGATACGATCTGCCCCATGCTCGTTGGCTGCATGAATGTCCTCGATCGTTGCAGCAATGACTTCCAATTTCATAATAGTAAACCTCCGCTCGTATTGTTACCATATCCATCAAAACATATTTCTTCCTAAAAGACCATTATTAATAGATTGTTTTTGCCCGATTCATTGACGGAATGGGCCTTCTGACCCTATAATGGCAGGAGCTTACCCTTTTTGGAGAATACAAAGAAAAAGGTGAAAACCCTTGATTAAAGCAGTGATTTTTGACTTTGACGGAACGATTATCGACACAGAGTCGGCATGGTTTGATATCTATCAGCTAGTTCTCAAAGAAAAGCACGGATTTGACCTTACTCTGGATGAGTTTGTAAAGGTTGTCGGGACAACGGACGGCGCCCTTTTTGATTTTATAGACGAGTCACTTGAATTTCCGATGGATCGAGATGTGTTTATGACCCAGGTGGAAGCTCATTTTGCCAAGATCAAAGACCAGCTTGTTCTACGCGACGGTTTTTTAGAGAGCCTGAAAAACATCAAGCGGCATGGAGTCGAACTGGCCGTAGCCAGCAGTTCGAAGCGGGAATGGGTGCTTGATTTTCTATCCATCCACGGGCTGGCTGATTGCTTCTCGATCATCTGTACTGCTGAGGACGTGGAAGAGGTCAAGCCTGATCCGGCACTTTATGTGAAGACATTGGAGAAACTTGGCATCGAGGCCCATGAAGCCTTGGCGATCGAGGATTCCTATAATGGATCGATTGCTGCCATCAATGCAGGTATCCAATGCCTGATCATCCCCAATGATGTAACGCGCTCGCTCACTTTCCATGAAAAGGGCCATCTGCTGCACTCGTATGCAGATTTTAACATTGAAGATTATTTGGAAAAACCATATTTGAAAGCATGATTTTCGATCAGCGGGCCATTATAACGGTATCGCTGATTTTTTTACCTAAAAAAACTTCACATTATGAATTTTCGGTTTTCCCTCTTGTTTTTTCAGAATACAGCGTTTATAATCATGTTTAATCACATAAGCAACAATCAAAGACGATGAAGAGAAGAAGTAGGATTGATGTCTTTCCACAGAGAGCTTCGGCAGCTGAAAAGAAGCAAAGAACATGATCTGAACAATGGCCTCCGAGTCCTGCACCGAAAGTCCATCCGGATGTTTAGGCTGCGGCGAGATTTGGTACTCGTTATCCATACCACAGTATGAAGGGCATCTTTACAGCCTGAGTACTTGCAGAGGCTGTTTTGCGTGAGCAGGCAGCAAAGTAAGGTGGTACCGCGCGGAATAAACCGCGCCCTTATCGTTTGTTTCGATAGGGGCGCGGTTTTTGTTTTTATTCAAGATAAATGGAGGAGAGTAAAAAATGACAACAAGCAGAGTAGTAATTCAGACAGATTTCGGCACGTGTGACGGGGCGGTCAGCGCAATGTACGGGGTCGCCATTTCGGTCGATCCGTCTCTCCGGATTTTTGACCTTACCCATGAGATCCCGCCATATAATATTTGGGAAGCATCCTACCGACTGTACCAGACGGTCTCCTATTGGCCCGAAGGAACGGTGTTTGTCTCGGTCGTCGATCCCGGAGTCGGATCAGACCGGAATAGTGTCGTCGCCAAAACGAAGGACGGCCAGTTTATTGTAACACCAGACAACGGTACGCTTACCCATATTGACGATGATATCGGCATCGCCGAGGTGCGGATTATTGATGAGACGGTCCACCGCCTGCCGAAATCAGGCGAATCTTACACCTTCCATGGCCGCGACGTTTATGCATTTACGGCTGCCAAGCTAGCATCGGGTCTTATTACCTTTGAGGAAGTCGGTCCATCGTATCCCGCCGACTCAATCGTAACACTCGCAAAAGTCGATGCAGCTATTGAAGAAGATTCCGTTACCGGCAACATTGATATTCTCGACGTTCGTTTCGGAAACCTTTGGACGAATATTGACCGAACTTTGTTCAATGACTTACAGATCAAATACGGAGATTCGTTTGAAGTGACCATCCAAAATGAAACAAGGCAAGTGTATAAAAACATCATGACATACGGCCGCTCTTTTGCCGACAGCCACCTTGGCGAGCCGCTTCTCTACATCAACTCATTGGATAAGATCGGCGTCGCCATCAATCAAGGTTCCTTCGCGAATGCCTATCATATCGAAACCGGGGCTAATTGGAAAATTTGTATTCGAAAGATTCCGAAAGTAATCTATAATAAAGAGAAGGAATCATGATCATTAAAAAGGGGGAGTTCAAATGAAAAGGCAATTATCCATCAAAACCATTGTTGCAATCGGAATTGGGGCTGCCGTGTTTACGATTCTCGGTCGGTTTGCTTCCATCCCGACCGGTTTTCCAAACACAACGATCGAGACATCGTATGGATTTCTTGCATTGATGTCGGTCATTTTCGGGCCGATTGCCGGAGCGCTGATCGGCTTGATCGGCCATGCGCTGAAAGACCTTATCTTTTATGGATCGATTTGGTGGAGCTGGGTCCTCGTGTCCGGCTTTGTCGGCCTCGTGATCGGATTAGCGGCAAAAAGAATCTCGATTGAAAAAGGGAATTTCAACAATAGTAAGATCATCACCTTCAATATCTATCAGGCCTTGGCCCAGGCAGTAGGCTGGTTCCTGCTGGCCCCATCTCTTGATGTACTGATTTATGCAGAACCCGCAAATAAAGTGTATACCCAAGGTGCCATTGCCGGCGTCGCCAATATTGTCACAGTCGGGATCATAGGTACAATCTTGCTTGCCGCGTATGCGAAAACCCGTGTCAAGGAAGGCAGCCTCAAAGTGGAGAAAGAGCCAGGACAGCGATTTTAGCAAAAGGAGATAGAGATGAAAAAGCCTGTCATCCAATTTATCAACTACAGCTTTCAATATCAAAGCCAGGCAGAACCGACGCTGCATAATATCAATTTCACGATTTATGAAGGGGAAAAGGTGCTTATTGCAGGACCTTCCGGATCAGGCAAAAGCACGATCGGACATTGCCTGAATGGGCTGATCCCCTTCTCCTATAAGGGTGCGACAACAGGCAAACTTCTCATTAATGGCTACGACACAAAAGAATCCGATATATTTTCCCGGTCGAAGACGATTGGAACGGTGCTTCAGGATCCGGACGGCCAATTTATTGGGCTGACCGTTGGCGAGGATATTGCCTTTGCCCTTGAAAATGACTGCCGGCCTTATGATGAGATGCATTCGATTGTCAGAGAGGCAGCCGGGATGGTCGACATTGAAAGCCATCTTGGCTCCTCCCTGTATGCATTGTCCGGCGGGCAAAAGCAGCGGGTTTCGGTGGCGGGCGTCATCGTTGATGAGGTCGACATCCTTTTATTCGATGAACCGCTTGCCAATCTTGATCCGGCCACAGGCAAGCATGCGATTTCTTTGATTGATCATATCCAAAAGGAAACGGGAAAAACAGTCGTCATCATCGAACATCGGCTTGAAGATGTGCTGGAATATCCGGTCGACCGGGTGATTGTAATGGACGAAGGCAGAGTGGCCGCCGATTGTTCCCCGGATGAACTGCTTGCCTCATCGGTATTGGAAACATGCCATATTAGGGAACCGCTTTACGTGAAAGCGGCAAAATATGCAGGGATCGAGGTTACGGCGGAGATGCAGCCGTCCTCTCTCCCATCCTTTTCTCCCTATAAGGAAACGATACGGAACTGGTATGAAAGCGTCCGACTCCCCTATCCGGAGCCGGAAAAAGAAACGGTGCTGGAACTGGCACATGTCCGCTTCAGCTATGGAGACGGCAAAGAAACGATCAAAGATGTTTCTTTTTCTGTACAGAAGGGGGAAATGGTGAGCATCGCAGGGAAAAACGGCGCTGGAAAATCGACCTTGTCTAAATTGATCTGCGGCTTTGTACAACCTGATTCTGGCCAAATCTTTCTTGGCGGCCGGGATATTAGCGGCGATACGATCAAAGAACGGGCGGAAAAAATCGGGCTTGTCATGCAAAATCCAAATCAGATGATTTCAAAACATCTGATTTATGATGAGGTCGCCCTCGGGCTTGTCATGAGAGGCGTGCCTGAGGCAGAAATAAAGGAGAGAGTGGGAAAAACACTGACGATCTGTGGTCTTTACCCGTATCGAAATTGGCCGATTTCCGCGCTCAGTTTCGGCCAAAAAAAACGGGTGACGATTGCCTCCATCCTCGTCTTAGAACCGGAGCTGCTCATTTTGGATGAACCGACAGCGGGCCAGGATTTCCGACATTACACGGAGATTATGGATTTTCTTTCCAAATTGAACCAGCGCGGCATCACCATCCTCCTCATCACCCATGATATGCACCTTATGCTCGAATACACGCCAAGGGCAATTGTCATTGCAGATGGAGAAAAGATTGCTGATGATGCTTCTGCGGCCATTTTAACAAATCCGGCCATCTCCGCCAGGGCTAATCTGAAAGAAACATCTCTATACCACCTGGCCCAGCTTGCCGGAGTGGATGATGCCAATGATTTTGCCCGGCGGTTTATCGCCTTCGACAAGGAGGCGAGAAAAACATGGCAGTAGAAATGCTTTCCTATATTGAACGGCCGTCACCGGTTCATCGATTGAATGGAGTGACCAAGCTGATCTGTTTTCTCCTTTGGTCAACAGCCGCCATGCTTACGTACGATACCCGGGTACTCCTCTTCATGTTTGCCGCAAGCCTGGCCATTTTCAAGGTATCGCGTATTAAGATTCGGGATGTGGCTTTCGTTCTGTTTTTCATTTTGGCCTTTCTTCTGCTAAACAATCTCGCAATTTATTTATTCTCACCGCAGGAAGGCGTCAAAATTTATGGGACAAGCCATATTCTATTTGAAATCGCCGGACGCTACAATCTGACGTGGGAACAACTATTTTACCAGTTCAATATCACTTTAAAGTACTTAACAGTCATTCCAGCAGCGCTATTGTTCATTGTCACAACCCATCCGAGTGAATTTGCCGCATCGATGAGCCGGATCGGCATCAGCTACCGCATCTCCTATGCTGTTGCGCTCGCACTTCGATACATACCGGACATCCAGCGGGATTTCCGCACGATTGCAATCTCTCAGCAAGCGAGAGGCATCGACATGTCACGGAAGGAAAAACTATCAAAGCGGCTCCGCAATGCAGGTTCGATTATCATCCCGCTCATCCTGTCGAGCCTCGAACGGATTGAGGTCATTTCCAACGCAATGGAGTTAAGGGGCTTCGGCAAAAACAAGAAACGTACATGGTACAGCGGCAAACCTTTTGCTCGGCGGGACATCCTCACGCTCGCCGTGTTCTGCCTATTATTTGTCACGGCATTGACGATCACGTTTTGGGACAGCAGCCGTTTTTATAATCCATTTTAAAAAGCTGCCTCGGCCGAATTGCCGAGGCAGCTTTCTCAGTTGGACTGCGTCTCAATCTTCTTGATTGTAAATTCTTCGTTTTGAACGGTTTGGATTGTGATGACCCATTGCTCATCGAAATACTCCTCCGTACCAAATGCATCAGTGAAAGAATAAGATTCCTCCAGTGTGACTTCCGCTTCGTCCCCATAGTAAACGATATCGGAAATATAGCGGTTTATGAATGAATACTGTTCATCCATCACCCTTTGGAAAAAGGCATCAAAAAAAGGGGCCGCCTCACTGTCCATACTATAGTAGCTGTCAACATAAGATGAATTCCGATCCCGATTTGCCAAATCAAAGTTATCCAAGAAGTCCAGTACATACGCCTCGAGCGCATCCACTTCGGAATCATCATCCATCTCCACATTTTCCTCTTCATAAGGATACGAATCATACGGCTCTTGCCAGTCATAGTCTTCCCCATAATCCTCTTCCTCGTACATACCACCGTCTTGCCAATAGTCCGGATGCTCTTCATAGTAATAGAAAGACCCGTACAGTTCTTCAGGTGACATCGGATTGGCCGCCCATGCTTCCAACTGGGAGCTCACCGTATAAAGTGGAATTGAGAAGGCGATTGTCTGGTCTGCGGTCAGCACCGCCGAATTGATGCCAATCACCTTACCTGATTGGGCGTCAAGCAGCGGGCCGCCACTACTTCCCGGCGAAACCTGCGCATCAAGCTGATAGGCATTTTTATAATGGTACTCTGCATCAAACTCGCGGTGGGCTCCTGTCAAATAGCCGATCGATGCCGTGTTTTCCAGGCCTCGCGGACTGCCGAGAGCGATAACCTCTGTTCCGACCGCTGTTTCCGTGTTCTCAATCGGCAAAGCAGCCTGGCCCGCAAGTGCATCAACTTGGATAAGTGCAATATCCACTTGATCCGATAAGCCGATCACCTTACCGGACAAATTTTCGCCCTGGCTTGTTCTTACCGTGACATCCGTATATCCGGCAACAACGTGGGCGTTTGTCGCAACATGCCCTTGCTGGTCAAATAAAAATCCGGATCCTTGCGCTTCCTCTGTGAAAATTGTATACACTTTTCCCTGGGACTCTTGGATAATCGTCTTTTTATCCTTCGTCAGTTCGGGAGTTTCCTTCTTTTCTGCCGGACGCTCAGCAACCTCTTTCTTTATCGGCTGCACTGCCGCTTTTATCGGCTCGGCCTGTTTCTTCTGTCCATCTATGTATAGGAAGGTGCCCAGTCCGGCAAAAGTCAGCAATGCTATTAAACTGCAGATGGTGACGATTACTCCGAAACTCTTCCCTTCTTGCTTATGTACGCCGATCGGCTCTCCGCATTTACCGCAATATCGATCGGCCTTCTGATTCTGAGCGCCGCACTTTGAACAATACATCCCCCCGCCCCCTTTCTGCTTATATCGGCAGATAGCAGGACTTTTTAACTAGTAAATTGAAGATTTTGGGAGATGAACAGTAACTGCGGATTGTGTAAGCTGCCGGACATTGACACCGGAAGATATGAGATTTGGCTTTCTTCACGTGCCTATGCATCTCTTTGACACCGCAAAATTTCGAAACTGCTTTTCTTCCAGTGTCTATCCATCTCTATGTCAAATAGCGCCCGCGCGTTATTAACGCGGGGCGCCTTTGCTTCTGCCGGTTTTCGGTGCAAACTTGCGGAATTCAAACTGGAT
Organism: Lederbergia sp. B243.17; assembly: GCF_057657925.1. Classification (NCBI taxonomy): domain Bacteria; kingdom Bacillati; phylum Bacillota; class Bacilli; order Caryophanales; family Bacillaceae; genus Lederbergia; species Lederbergia sp. B243.17. The sequence continues at coordinate 36,362 of NZ_JBWBKF010000040.1, read as the reverse complement.
GCTCCCTTCCGACTTCTCCTTCCAGACGAGATACGCGTCGAATGGCTTTTTCCCTTTAAATCCCTTCATCAAGTTCGTTTTTCCTTTTTCCAACAGCTTCTTCGCATTCGTTTCGCTGATCGTTTTTCCGAGCAGCTTTTTCGTCAAGATAAAATTACATTTGGAGCAGCCGTACACCCGGTATTTGTCGACAACAGGCTCCCCGCATTTCGGGCAAGGCCCAAGCGGTCCAGCCGCCTTGCCTGCTTCGGGATAGGAGCTGAAATCCCAACCTTCGGCGCCCTGAATCGCATCTTCGACAAGCTTCCCGGCGAGTCGTTTCGACTGTTCTATAAATGGACCGGGCTGTGCCTCCCCTTTGCCGATTTCCTTCAGCCGCCGCTCCCAGCGCCCTGTCAGTTCCGGCGAGGCAAGCAGCGTTTCCTGCACCGCATCCATGAGGATAAACGCCTTTGCGCACGGAGCAACGCGATGCTGGACGATTTCGATGTATTCCAGCGACTTCAATCTTTCAATGATGTTCGACCTCGTGCTTTCTTCACCGAGGCCGGAAACATCCTTCAGCACTTTCCCCAAATCTTTATCATCAAGCGTCTGCCCGGCGTTCTTCATTGCCGTGATCAGTTCCCCCTCCGTATAGCGCTTTGGCGGGGTCGTCTTGCCTTCCGTCACTTTGACCGGGTCAGCGATTCCCCGCTCACCTTCCGATACATCGGGAAGAAGCGGGTCCTTTTTTTCATCGGACTTTTCCTTTTCAAAAATCACCTGCCGCCAACCGGGTTCGAGCATCTGCTTTCCTTTTGAAACGAAAGGATGGCCATTTACATGTGTCTTGATCTCCGTATGGGCAAAAATCGCCGGGCCGTAATGGGCGGCAATCAGAGAACGGGCAATCAAGTCATAGATTTTCCGTTCGTCGGGTGAAAGCCTGCCGAGATTCGGAACTTTTTCCGTTGGAATAATCGCATAGTGGTCGGTCACAAGCTTTTCATTGACATACCTTTTGTCATGAAGAACCGATCGTTCCGTCCTGCCGGCAAGCTGAGCATACGGCTCAAGCTTGGCAAGCTTGCCGAGAATTTCGGGAAATTGCGCCGCTTCGCCTTTTGTCACATGCTGGCTGTCCGTCCGCGGATAGGAAAGATACGATTTTTCATATAAAGCTTGGGTAACATCGAGCGTTTTTTTCGGAGAAAACTTATACCGTTTATTGGCGAGTGCCTGCAAGCTCGACAAGCTGTGGAAAAACGGCGGCAGCACATTTTTCGTCTCGCGGATAACTTTGTCGACAACCGCTTCCTGTTTGTTCGTCTCCTGCTGAATCTTCTCTGCCTCTTCCTTTTTGGCGAAGCGGGTCCCTTTTTCAGTTGTGTATTTTCCTTCATATCCTTTACCTGCCACGTCAAAACGGGCAACCACTTCATAAAACGGTTCAGACACAAAGCTTTGAATCTCCCTTTCTCGCTTTACGACCATTGCAAGCGTCGGCGTCTGCACCCTGCCGACGGAATAGACGGTCCGGCCGCCGCCTTTTTTCTGAATCAAAAGCGTATACGCCCGGCTCGCATTCATCCCGATCAGCCAATCCGCATAGCTGCGGGACATGGCCTCGTAATAAAGCGGAGTCGTCGATTCGATGCTGCGCAGATTTCCGAATGCTTGGACAACAGCGGCCTTTGTCAGGCTGCTCACCCATAGCCGGCGCATCGGTTTCTTCACGCCTGCCATCTTGACGACGAGCCGGACGATCAGCTCCCCTTCCCTGGCCGGGTCTCCAGCAGCAATAATCTCTTTCACCCGCGGATCTCGAAGCACTTCTTTGACCGCCTGATAGCGGGAGGCTTTAGAGCGGATCAATTGATATTGAAAAGACTCGGGAATCATCGGCAGCGATTCCAGCCGCCACTTTTTCAGCTCCGGATTCATCACATGCGGCTCGGCAATTTCGAATAAATGCCCGCTGCACCAAGTGAGCAGCGCCCCATCGGGAAATTCCCGGCAAGGTGCAATCTCGATATGATTTCCCCTCTTCGCGTGCTTGAACGGCGCCGCCAACGCTTGTGCCTGGGACGACTTCTCCGCTATGATCGCCTGCATTCCAATCCCTCCATCAAAACGTACGTTCGTTTCTCTCTATTGTACCGGAAGAGCCGGACAATTGGAAGACATGCCTCAAGCCGTGAAAAGAAAAAACGCTTAGCCCAATAGCTAAACGTTTTTTAACAGGCTGCCTATTTATCCAACCCAACATATTCAAAGAAAGCAAAATCAGCATAGGATCCAGCCTTCCGGTCCATGTCATGGACACCGATGCCGACAAAGTTCCCAGTAAATCCGCCTGCTAGGATCGTGACATCCAAGCTTTCACCAATCCGTTGCCAAGAATCCTGATTGTCCATCCGGTAAAAGAATTGGCCCACAGGACCGTCCACTTCTACCTTCAGCCCTACCTCCCCACTCTCAAGCGGGATGATCTCAGGAAATAATGTGAATTCCCCATCCACACATTGCATCAACCGGATCACACGCCCTTTTTCCTCGTCGACTGTCACATATGCATACATATAACGGCTGTCATTCAAATACAGCAGCAATCCGGCCATTTGATTGTATGTTTCCGGTGTATAATCCAGTTTCGTCTCCGCCTGGAAATGAAAGTCCTTTTGCCGGATCGCAAGGATATGGTGATCAAAAAGCGATTGAACCGAGTCGCCCGAGAAGATGCGCAAATAGCCTTCGCGGCTTGTTGTATTGCACCAGGAATCATCGGCCAAAATGCGCAGCGTGTTCCACTCTTTTGCAAGTTCCCCGTTAAAATCGTCCTGGAAATCCGTATTCCTTCTTTGCGTGACAGGCTCCGTTGTAACGATTTCCGTTTCCAGCTGCGGGCCATTGCCGCCGTCTTTCAGCCGCAGCCAGCCATCTTCCGTCCAGTACACCTCTTGAATCGCCGTTTCACGGCCCAAGATTGCTTTTCCTTGAAGCGGCCGGGTGCACAAATAGGCCATGTACCAGTTCCCTGTCGAGGTTTGGACGATGCTGCCATGTCCCGAGCATTGCAGCGGAGAGTCAGGTTTGTCACTCGCTGTCAGCATCGGATAATCCGGATCCACTTCATATGGCCCTGTCATATCCTTTGCCCGGCAGATTGTCACAGCATGGCCGGACCCTGTCCCGCCTTCTGCTGTGATCAGATAGTAGTAGCCTCCATGACGATATAAATGGGGAGCTTCTGTCTTTGCCAGCTCCGTGCCGTCAAAAATCTTATGCACAGGCCCGACCAATTTCTGCTCTTTTGCATCGTATTCCTGCAGCACGACACCGGCTGACTTATTGCCCGTTTCCATCCGATAATCCCAAATCTCATTCAGGATCCACTTACGCCCGTCCTCATCATGGAATAAGGAAGGATCGAAACCGCTGCTGTTTACATAAACAGGCTCCGACCACGGCCCGTTAATGCTCGGGGCTGAGATCAGATAGTTATGGCTGTCTTTAAATGGGCGTTTCGTACTTTTCACGTCCGTATAGATCAGATAAAATAGCCCATCCGCATAACTGATTTGCGGAGCCCAAATACTGCCGTTTTGCGGGTTTCCCTGTAAATCGACTTGGTCCGTCAAGATGTCTGTCTCATGTTCCCAATTGACCAAGTCCTTTGATTGGTAAATTCGGACGCCGGGCAGCCACTCAAATGACGAAACAGCAATATAATATGTATCCTCTACTCGCAATATATTTGGGTCGGGATTAAATCCCGGTAAAATCGGATTGACGATTTTGGTTCGGAACATGATTATCTCCTCTTTGTTCTGTTATTTTTCTGAATACACATAACGCGGCTGCAACGAAAAATAGAAAGGCCAGCGGAAAGGCAATCATCTGTGTGCCGATCAACGTCGCAGCACCGGCCGCTGTATAAAATAGTGCTGCCCATTTCGGTTTCCGATTCTTCCACAGGATAAAGGTGGCAACAGCAACGAGGATGATCGCGATGATGAGTGTCGTGCCAAACCAGGCAGCCAGTGCTTTTATCGCTTCAAAGCTATCGGAAACGTATTCTTCGGAAATTCCCTCCTGAAGAATCGGGAATACCGTGTTCTTGAACACCTTTTCCTCCATTGTTGTAAGGGTTAATGAAAACCCTCCCAGAAAAATCAAACAAAATACCGCGCCTGCCAATCCGATAATTCCTTCCCATTTTCGCTTCATGCCGTTGTTCCTTTCGTATCAGACTTGATGATCGTTCTGCTGTTCCAGCATTACATCATGACTTCCTCCAGCAACTCTTCTTCCGCTTTCGTGTTCCTTGATTCGCAGCGTTCCACTTCGACATTTTCACTGTATTCCACATAGAAAGCCGGCCCTATATGATTTTCAACCGTCACTCGCTCGAACAGGACGTTTTTTGCAAACCCTACGTAAAAACCGCGATTGTTCATGTCTTCGATCCCCGCCATCATCGCCGGTTTTCCGGGTACGGCGTTCTCCGCCATAGAAATATCGACGCGGTGGAAAGAAATTTCCGACACATATTGTTCAGCCAAGCCATAAATGAAGCCGGCAGAAGCATGGACATTCCGGGCGGTAATATCCGAAAAGTGTATTCGCCTGAACATTGGCGTATCATCTGTAACAGGATAAGGATTTTTGTCCCAGACGTATTTGTCCTTTCCCTTCGGCCCGCAGAAATAATAGAGATTCAGAATGAACGGGCACATCACCCTGTCCATGACAATGTTGCTGACACGTATATCTTCAACGATGCCACCGCGCCCGCGCCGTGATTTCAGCCGGATGCCCCTGTCCGTATCTTGGAACACACAGTTGCTGATGGCCACATTGCGCACATCGCCGCTCATTTCACTGCCGATCACAACCCCTCCGTGTCCATGCACCATCGTACAATTCGTAATTGTGATGTTTTCGCATGATACCCGTTCTGCCGTATCTTCCGTCCCTGCTTTGATGGCGATGCAATCATCCCCTACATCAATATGGCAGTTGCTGATCCTGACATTTTTGCAAGACTCAGGATCAATTCCATCCGTATTGGGCGAATCTGCCGGGTTGAAAATGGATACGTTGTCGATCGTGACATTGTGGCAGCGAATCGGGTTCACCGTCCAGCTAGGCGAGTTCTTCAACGTTACATCTTTAATGGAAACATGCTCACAGCCATCAAAGCTGATCAGCTTCGGTCTTGGAAAAGCCAATTGATCGCGCTGGTTCCGGAATATGTCCCACCATCTCATTCCATTTCCTTCTATGGTGCCAAAGCCGGTGACAGACACATGCATCGCATCCTCAGCATATATACAGGAAGCATACACTTCCCGCAACACCCCCTCCCAGCGTGAACGGACAACAGGATAATCCTCCTGTCGATCTGAAAACTTCAATACGGCTCCCGGAGACAAGTGCAGTTCAATATGATCCTTTAAAAACAAGGCGCCCGTTAAAAATTCACCCGCCGGGATAACAACTTTTCCGCCGCCATGTTGGTGTGCCTTATCAATCGCCTTCTGGATCGACAGCGTGCATACCCGCCCATCACTCGCCGCTCCGAAATCAGTTATAAGATAAGACGTCAATTTCCTTTCCTCCACTCATAATTTCCTCAAATTCAGCCAACGCCTGTAAAAATGCCCCTAACCCTTTCTGGTCGTTGCAGATGATCGGTTCACTGATGTAATACGCATACGTGCCGTCACGCTGGTCGTCTCCACCGAGCCCCGCCACTTGGCATGTTTTGTTTAAGTTCACCCATCCTTCTTTCGTGATCAGGACAAATTCATCAAGCAAGCCTTGATAAGCTTTCCGCAAAGGTAATTCCCATTCTCCTCGCTCAAGCACTCCGAGCCGGATCCCTTTCGCGATGGCGCATACATACATGCTGCTGCACGAGGCTTCCAAGTAATTGCCTTTTTCGCCGATTTTGTCGGTTACTTGGTACCAAACACCGCTTTTTTCGTCTTGGTATTTCACCAATTCCCTCAATGTGCTTTCCAATATTTCAATGAGGAAAGCACGGTCAGGTGTGTCTTCCGGCAAGATTTCCAATGTGTCAGCCAATGCCATGACATACCAACCGATCGATCGCCCCCAGAAATTCTCGGACAACCCTGTTTCTTTATCGGCCCAAGGCTGCACCCTCTTTTCATCCCATGCATGGTAGAGGAGACCTGTTTCCTTATCAATCAAATGACGGTAGCTGACCTGGAACTGGCGAATGCAATCAGCCACCCCTTTTCCATCCTCAAAAGCCATCACATATTCCGCATAAAATGGGGTACCCATATACAGTCCGTCCAGCCAGATTTGATGAGGATAAATTTGTTTATGCCAAAATGCACCCTCAGACGTTCTGGGGTGTTGCTCCAACTGTGATCGTATTAAATCTGCAGCTTTCTTGTATTTTTCCTCACCTGTTTCTTTGTAAAGGACAAAGAGCATTTTTCCATTGTTCACGTGGTCAATATTGTATTCCTCCAGGCGATACGCCCTGATTGATCCATCTTCCTGGACAAAGTAATCCATGTTTTCCTTTATATACTCGAAGTATTTCCGTTCTCCCGTTTGCTTCCAAACCCGTTCAAAGCCTTTTAAAATCACTCCATAGTCATAGGACCACTTTCCATTACAGCCTTTGCCCTCATAAAGACGTGGCAGCCTTTCCATAATGGAGTCGGCTGTCCGTATAGACCAATTCACTTCTGCCATTCTGACACTCTCCTTTTCTATCTAATTTCGATTGAAAGAACAAAAGGGAGGGGATATGTGTTCCTCCCTTTTATCCAGTTCCTTCGGTTTAGCTATTATTTATTGGCGGCCTCATAGGCTGCCTTGTACTCTTCTTTGATTGTTGTGCCGCCGGACTTGTTCCAGTTCTCGACTGCTTTCTTGAAATCTTCCAGACCGATTTCGCCTAGAATGTAGCGGTATGTGGCGTCAGTGACGATTTTATCCAATTCTGAACCTTGTGTTGTAAAAGTTGCCGACTCTAAAGGCACAGCAGGGTTGAATACGGCATATTGAGCGTTTTCAAGAATTTTCTCATCCGCTTCAGCTTTTAGCGGGTTTGGATCTTTCAAATTGTAGCCTGTTTCTTTAGGACGGGAAGAAGCAAATGGCTGTACTTCCTGCTGCCAAAGATCTTGGTTTGTAATTTCATAAGCTCCGTCTCCATTGATTGTGTAATGGGTGCCTTCGATTCCGTACGTCATTAATGTGTAAACTTCAGGATCCATCAGGTCATTGACAAATTGCAACAGGTTTTTCAATTCTTTTTCGTCTTTTACTTCCGAGCGAGGGAATGCAAGCAAGCCTCCAATTCCATTGCCCGCAGACCAGATGGCACGTTCTGGGTTGGACTTGGATGTCATGTCGCTCACGAGAGCCAATTCCATATTATCCTGGATACCCGCAGACATTGTTTTCAGGTTTTTCCCGTCAAATAAGGCCCCGACGTAAATTCCCGCTTTCCCTTGAGCAAAGTTCTGCTGCTGATCCGTTTTCGCTGTTACAGCAAAATCTTTGTTGATCCAGCCGTTATCATACAACTCTTTCATATAATCCATCGTTTCGATATAACCATCTGTCTCGAATTCGGCCGTAAAGTTTCCTTTTTTGTCAACTTCCCACTCATTCGGTGTGCCGAAGTAGGAGCTCAATGTTTTAAAAGCGCCATAGATGAGGTCGCTGCGGTCCATGAATCCGGTCGTATCCTTCTTTCCATTGCCGTCCGGGTCATCTTCTGTAAATGCCCTGGCTACTTCCATCAGCTCTTCTGTAGTTTTCGGTTCAGACAGGCCTAGATTATCCAGCCAATCTTTGCGGATGACTACACCATTTCGAGCCAAATCTTTTTGAAAAGGAACACCGTACAGCTTTCCTTCGATCGATGCTGATGTCCGGATATCCTCCGAAATCTCTTTCAAATTCGGAAACTCATCCAAGTAATCTTCCACATTCCAGAACATGCCTGATTTAAGCGCATTACGGACAGACGAGTTCTCCAGCATCGTCAGCGTGACAATATCAGCCAGAGAATCTGACGCTAATGCAGTATTAATCCGTTCTTCTTTTGATGCGTCCGGAATCCAGGAAAATTTGATGTCGGAGTTGGTCTTCTTTTCAATTTCATCTAAAACGGTATCCGTTGGCGGCGATGCCGTATGGAGGATGTTTAGCCACGTAATCTCCTTTGTCACATTTTCATCGGCTGCAGCCTTCTCTTCTTTTTTACCGGATGTTGCGTCACCGCTGCAACCTGCCAAAAACAACATTGCCGCAAGACCTGCACTAGCTAACTTCGACCCCTTTGTTAGTTTCATCCCGATTCTCCTTTGTAAAATAATATATTTTTTTATCTTCAACCTCATCTGTATTAAGCGCTTCCATTCTGGCGAATACTTGCAGAGCTGTCCACGTACTACAATAGAATAGAAAGCTAACACCGAAGAAGGTTAGAATTCCAGGGAAAAAGCTGATCGCCGCCCAATAAAGCAAGACGAGTGACAAAAGCAAGACGAGCGTGTACTGCAAGTAGGAAACGCCGAATAAGAACGACATCTTTATTTTCAGGAATGACCCCTTCCAATTGTAGTGGGCCATGATCGGAAAGATATAAACCAGTGATACCAGGTAGATGAAACTTATTACAAACAACGCAGCCCTTATATACCAGTTGGATACGTACATCAAATCGACAATGATCACATACCCCATGATCAGGTAAATCCAGCTGACCAGGACCGATTCCTTAAAGTTCTCCTTGTAGAACATCCAATAGGTTTTAAAAACTGGAGGATGCTTGCCTTGAATCCACTGCCTGCATATACTTGTCAATGCGTAAGTGGAGGGGCCGATGCCGAATATACCTAATCCCATTAAAGTGAAGAGAATCCACAGAAAATGGATATAGACCAAGTTCAAAATGCCCGTGAAAAAATGATTGAGCTTTTCTACTGAATTCAGCATCTTCGCCCCTCCTTTCTTTTAATACACGCCATCTTCGCCAAATTTCTTCGCCAACCTGTTTGAAAGCATGACCAAGATCAAGCCGACAACGCCTTTGAACAATCCGACCGCTGTACTGAAGCTCAACTGGCCATTTTTCAACCCTGCCGTATAGATGTACGTATCAAAGATTTCTGCCACGTTGCGGTTTAGCGAGTTGAGCAACAAATACACATGCTCAAAGCCCAAGTCCAGCGTGCTTCCAATCTTCAAGATTAACAGGGTGATGATGACAGGACGGATTGCCGGCAGCGTAACATGCCAAGTTTTCCGCAAACGCCCTGCGCCATCTATTTCAGCTGCTTCATATAATTGAGTGTCGACCGCTGTTATAGCCGCCAAATAAATGATAGTGGACCAGCCCAGTTCCTTCCAGATCACCTGAAGGATGTATACCGTTCTTGTCCAATCCGGCGAGGTCAGAAAGTTGATTTTCTCCATGCCCATGATTGCCAGGAATTCGTTGATGATCCCGCCATCCACATTTAAGAAGACATATGTGATCGACACGATGATAACCCATGACATAAAGTGCGGAATATAAATGATCGTCTGAATGCCTGCCTTAAAGTACCGATTCCTCACCTCATTCAGCATGAGCGACAGAATAATAGGCATCGGAAAGAATATGAATAGATTCAACCCGAATAATATTAATGTATTTTTCAATAGCATAAAGAACGTCGGTTCCGTAAATAGTCGGACGAAGTGTTTCATTCCCGCCCATGGGCTGCCCATGATTCCTAAGAAAGGCTGATAATCTTGAAAGGCAATAATGAGACCAGCCATCGGCAAGTACTTGAAGATAAGGAAGTACAATACGCCGGGAAAGATCATTAGATAGAGGAACTTGTTTTTTCTGATGCTGGCCATTGTTCTTTTTCTGTTGATGATTTTCTGCTGTTTCGCCGTTAAAATGGGCAAAGTCTCATCTGCTACTTTAACAGTGCTTTCCATTTTTCCCCTCCTCTTGCGTTGCTCATTACTTTTTCTTCTTTCCCAAGCATATGTAATATCGCAAATTACGTATATAATCATTTCGTGTTTGCGCTTTCAAAAGCCTTTGCAATAGGCTTCCCAGCCAAATTAGAGCAATGCCTAATGAGTATCACCACGCAAAAAGATAACTGAATTTTCTATTGTATTTTTTTGAGATATAGAAAGCGCTTTCTTTATTGTGGGGTACTGATTATATACGGAATTAGTTGCGGATGATATGGTGAAAGTAAATTTATCAACCTATGCTTTTCATACGAGGAGGATCTATATGAATAACACGAAGAAGAAAAAGTATTCGAAAGGCGGACGAGTATTCTCTATTGTAAACGGAACCATCCTGGTCTTGATTGCCCTCGTTTGTTTTTTGCCGTTTGTTAATATCATCTCAAGTTCATTCGCCTCTACACAGGAAGTCGTAGCAAGAAAGTTTATCCTTTTTCCCCATACCTTTTCTTTAGATGCTTACCGGTATATTTTGTCGACACCGACTATATTTAAGTCCTTGGCCGTTTCAATCGGTGTCACCGGGATAGGTACATTGGTAAGTATGATCCTTACCGCATTTATGGCATACGGCTTATCACGGAAATATCTGGTTGGAAGGGGATTCATCAATTTCCTTGTCGTCTTCTCCATGTTATTCAGCGGCGGGATGATTCCCACCTTTTTGGTTGTTAAAGCTGTCGGATTGATCGACTCGTATTGGTCTTTGATTTTGCCAGTGGCAATCAACGCTTTCAACTTAATTATTATGAGGAACTTCTTCCAAGCGCTGCCTGATAGTCTGGAAGAATCGGCAAAGATGGATGGATGCACAGATTTCGGCGTCTTCCTGAAAATCATGCTTCCGCTTGCCTTGCCATCAATTGCAACGATTTCCTTATTCTATGCCGTCACATACTGGAACACCTATATGACAGCGATTCTCTATATCAATGATTCTGCAAAATGGCCGATTCAAATTTTGCTCCGGCAAATTGTCATCGTGGCCAGCGGAATGCAAGCTGAGGGCTCCTCCGTGGATGTTGTCCCTCCTGCCCAGACCATCAAAATGGCTGTCATTGTAATCGCGACCGTCCCTATGCTCATTGCGTATCCTTTCGTTCAAAAACACTTCGTGAAGGGCGCACTCGTCGGCTCGGTAAAAGGGTGATCAGAGAAACGCCTTGGCCCATGTAGAAGCTTTAAAGTATAAACAAAAGGGGCTGCCCAGAAAGTCATTGAAAAACGATTTTCTGTGATAGCCCCTCTTTTATGTAAGTAAATAAATGTGTGCGAGTTCTGTTGCTTTCCGTTCCGAGGCACGCCCCTCAGAAAGCGTGCCATCTGGAGCGAAAATCAACTTTTCTATTTTCTCTTTTCTGATGAAAAACCAAAGCTGCCATTACATCCTAGTCCTAATGCCTATGTTCCTTGCGGTAGTCCCCCGGGGTTATGCCTTCTTTTTTCTTAAAAAAGCGGATGAAATTTTGTGAATTCCGGTATTGCAACCGTTCCGCAATTTCTTTTATTGTCATATCGCTCTCTTCCAGCCATTCCTTTGCCATTTCCAGCCGATATTCCATTAAATAGTCGACAAAGCTTTCGCCGTATTCTTTTTTAAATACGTTACTCAAATAGCTGCGGCTGTAATGAAGCCGGTCGGCAATCATTTCAAGAGAGATTTCCTTATCAAATTCCGCTTGGACAATGCTTGTAATTTTATCGGACAACGACTTGAAGCCTGCCTCTGTTTTATCTTGTGTACTCGTGATCACTGGCTTCAGTAAATCACTGATCAACAAGCCTTTAATTTTTTCCGGATAATATGCATTCATCGCTTCCTGGTATATCCCTTTGACATTTCTGAAGATGTTGGGATCTGCTCCAAGCAGCTGCCCTAATTGGATGAGCTCATTGACTACACGCATCAAAGCAACGCCCAAGCTGGTCGGGTTTTTGTTCGAACGGAAGATCTCTTCCACGAGGTGATCAGCTATTTTAGCGGCTTCTCCCTCATCTCCGGACCGGACGGCGCTCGTCAATTGATTTTGCAGCTCAACCGGAAATTTGGAAATTGATGCATCGTTCAGCATGGGGGCGATGTCCTTATAGAAAATGACTGACTCGGCTCCGACATTTACACGGTAATGCAACGATTCTTTCGCCAAGTCCACTGCCTTTTTGCTATCAATCAAGGAGTGATAAACTGGGCTAACGCCGACACTGACTTCGAGATTGAGAGAGTTTTTTACAGCTTTCTGGATCTCTTCGCAGTACTTCATGATCTGATGTTCAGCTTCCTGATCGTCTTTATCGAAAATAAAGATAGTCGCCTGCATTTCATCATTCAAAACGATCGGAATCAACCTCTCATGTTGCGGAACCATGTTTTCGACGATATTGTTAATCGACAATAGGAAAAGATCCTTTTCGACCGATTGTTGTTCCTCATAATGGTCAATTTGAATCAACCCTGTATAAAACACTTTTTCCTTTTCAAAATGATGGCCAAACTGCTCCAATCGGTGGATGACTTCATCTTCATTGATCCGCCTTCTAAATAAACTAAGGACAAACAATGTTTCCAGTTGCGGCTTTTGCTTTGACAAGTTGGCTGTCAGGAGTTCATTCTGACCGACAATCTGATCGACAGATTCCGCCAGCACGGAAAGTTCATTCCGTTTTAGATTGACACCTTTGATGTCCATCTTTTCTTGTATTCTCTTGATCGGCCGTGAGAAAGACTGAGCCAATATATACGAAACGAAGCCTACCAATAAGATCAACAGGATGGAAGCAACGAAAAGTCCAACCCTTGTATTATGGATCATTCCGCTAATTTCATTATCATCAATTTCCGATATATATAGCCAGTTGTTGTAATTTGATTGGACAAATACATACTTTTTCGCATGATCATCCGTAAATACATCAGCCGCCTGCCCATTATTTTCCGAAGCTTTCTTTACTTGCTGATACTGACGGCTGGTTAAGGATGGGCCAGACTGCTTGCTGGAATAAATCAGCTCATCTTGGCGATTGTAGATCTCCACTACCTTGTTTTGATCACCTACGATCTGGTCGATGCTTCTTTTTGGAATGTCCGCCATGCCTAAGGCAAACTTTTCACTTTTGTACATCGGCAAGGTCATGACCATCCTTATGCCATCATCAATCGGTTTCCAGAAAAGCCGATTTTTATTATGGGTCACATAAGAATTTTTATACTCTGCCACTTCTTGATCTGTCAGCTTTTTCAAGGAGCCGTTCACGATGCTCCATTTTTGCGTTAAGCTCGTCAAACTGTATTTGCTTCCCTCGATCCCCATCATTTCGATATAACTCAATTCTTCTTTTATATTCCGGTACCTGTCAAAATCCTTTTCAGACAGGGGATTCGTAAAAATACTTTCGAAATTGGCAGTTGAACTGTATGTAGTAAATCCGTACTCAATTGTTCTTACTTTTTGTTCCACATTATAGAGAATTTGCTTCGTATAATTTTTCTTTTCCTGCAAGAAATTTTGCTCTACAGAGTCATAGGTAGAGTGGTAGATAAATAGGCTGAAACCTGTGACGAGTGCAATCCCTAAGAGAAAAAAAGGGATAAATAATCTGTAGAACACCCTGCCTTTTCTCAAAGCGTTCACTTCCTTAACGAGTAATCTATTGTAAGCGTTGACATATTTTTTGTTTTCTTCTCTTGATATACTGCCACATTATGTTACCATGTTTCAGAAAATATATAAAACCCATTTTTCTAATTTGCCCACTATTTCAAATATAAGTCGGTTTTTAATACCAGGAATAGAAAAAGCCCCGCTCTCACATGTGCGGGACTAATCCATTTAAGAATAAATATACATTGGCATGCTTTCCGTTTCTGGGGCAAAACCGAGTCTTTTGTAAAATGTAACTGCCTTTGGATAAGATACGAGTACTTTTGTATGCATGTCTTCGTATTTCTCGAGCATTTTTTCCATCATCGTTTTGCCTATTCCGTGGCCCTGATAGTCAGGGTCCGTCAAAACATAAGGAAAGTAGACCGTCATCGCCCCGTCAGATAAAGCATTGGCGAGACCGACGAGCCTCTCCCCATCCCAGGCGGAAATGACAGTATGGGATTGGAGCATTGCTTCGTACAAACTTTCCGGATGCTTTCCTGATTCCCAGTCAAGCGCCAAAAAAAGCCGCTCAACATTTTCCTTTGACAGTTTTCCAACGGTTTCCATGTATGTGATATGCATAATATCCTCCTTTACTCATCTCGTATTTTAAAAAATAACGAAAACCTCAAAGTACTCCATCCCCGCTGGCTGGCCGGAATAAACCTGCAATTTGGCTGCAAATCGATTGAATTCATAACTTAATCGCCAACTGGGAATGCTACTTGCATATTCCAATTAGATATGGAGGTTTATCCTATGGCGGATCATAATCATATCAAGCTTACCTCAAGTGAATTGGCAGCATACTTTGGCTCATACTTAAACGACTCAGTGACAGTGTGCATGATGTCTTATTTCTTGGAACATGTTGAAGATCCAGACGTGGAGGCTTGTGTCAAATATTCACTTGAATTGTCTCAGTTTCATTTAGAGCTGGACCGGAAATTATTCAGCAATGAAGGGATCGCACAACCTGCAGGGTTTACTGCAGAAGATGTGAACGTAAAGGCTGAGCGGCTATTCCCCGATGAGGTTATGCTGCACTACATTGTGAATATAGGGCTGATCGGGATGAACGCCTACTCATCTGCGCTTGCCGCCTCCTCCCGGCCGGATATCCGCGAGCATTTTACATCTTGTCTTTATTCCTCGGCTGAGTTATACAACAGAACGACAACCGTCATGCAGGAAAAAGGAATCTATGTGCGTGCTCCTCATATCCCCTATCCGTCCGATACCAAGTGGGTTGATAGCAAGCACTTCCTTGCAGGCTGGTTCGGCGAGCAGCGGCCATTAACTAGCATTGAAATCTCCAACCTTTTTATGAATAGATATCGGAATGCACTGGGCAAATGCCTGCTGACCGGATTCGCACAAACAACAAAAGACAAAACCGTAAGCGAATTCTTGTATGAGGGCATTACCATTTCAAACCACGCCCTAGAAATCTTCTCAAATCTCTTAATAGACGATCATCTGCCAGTCCCTTCTACAGGCGTCATTATGCCGACAGCTTCAACCGAATCGGTCTTTTCTGATAAATTGCTCATGTATCATACTATCGCGTTGATTGGTTCCGGCATGGGCTATTACGGCATGTCGATGGGCGTGAGCCTCAGAAGAGATTTAGCCGCAGCTTACAGTCGTATGATATTGGAAGCCGGGAAGTACGCTGACAGCGGCGCTAAGATCATGATTGAACACGGCTGGATGGAGATGCCGCCATCCGCTCCTGACAGAAATAAGTTAATAAAGGATTAATCCCGGTTTGAAAGCAAAGGAAAGCCTATTTTGGAGTGTGGCTCTACCCGGATTCGGCCAGCTCCTCAACAAAAGATATGTGAAGGGAATTTTATTCATCTTGCTGGAGATTCTCTTCAATGTAAAAGGGCACTTTAATGAAGTGATCATCAGCAGCTTTTATGGTGACATTCAAAAAGCGATTGATCAGACAAATTACGGCTGGCTGATGTTTTACCCATGCTTATACTTCTTTTCCATGTGGGATGCTTATAAAGATGCAGGCGGAGGAAAGGAGCCCTATTCCTATCTTCCCTTCGCCTTCTGCGCTTATTTCGTAACAGTCAGTACAATATTTTCTCCCACGTTCACCATTTTTGGGAAACTATTCGGCCCTGTCTGGCTGGGAATTCTCAGCGTAATCCCTGGCCTTGTTACCGGATTCCTTCTGAAAAAACTTTTTACAAGGCTGAAAATGTAAAGAAACGACAATCATGACTTTGTCGTTTCTTTTGTTTTCCGCTTCTTTTGGATATACGTATACAGCGGCATGAAAAGGATGCTCAAGGGATAGAGAGTAAAAATAAGTTTTTCGGCAGTGGACATCAGGGTTATCGTTTCCGGCGTTTTTAACAGGGAGGCTTTTAAGCTTAGGCCTGTCAGTAGATTAACAACAGTTGCTTCTATGGCTATTGCCGTCATCAACATCAAGGTGATTCCGATTATTTTCATTTTTTATCCTCCTCCGCCTATAGTATTCCCGCCAGGACGACTGCTATAATAGCCGATTTTGTTATAAAAAAGCCGATTGATGGCAAAAACGGAAGAGACGGCTTTTTTCAGCCGAGAAATACGGGAGGAGCCTTGCGATGGAGAATGCCAAAATTGGAAATCAGCAGTTGTTTGCCCTGATTCTTATGTTTAATATGAGCAGTGCTTTGCTTCTTCCAGTCGGACTCGGGGCGAGACAGGATGCTTGGATGGCTATATTGATTGCTACCATTGGGGGCCTATTCATTTTTTTAATGTATTACCGGCTCTATGTATTTTTTCCTGATGAATTGCCCACTTCCTATGTGCAAAAACTGCTGGGCCCCACACTGGGGAAAATTGCAGCTTTTATCTACATGACCCATTTCCTTTATGTTACGGCAAGAGTACTCCGTGACTTTGGTGAAATGCTGACACTGATCGGATACCGGACGACACCCCTTTCTGTCAATCAAACACTCTTCCTTATCGTAGTCCTATATGCGGTAAATAGAGGAATCGAAGTCGTTGCAAGGTCGGCTGAACTGTTCTTTTTCTTCATCTACTTAATGGCCATTATTAGTTTTGTACTGGTTTTGTTCTCAAATTTAATTCAGCTGGACCGGCTTCTTCCGGTGCTGGAGAATGGGATTCTCCCTGTACTAAAGGTGGCGGTAACGGAAATTGCACTTTTTCCATTTGGCGAGATTTTTATTTTTTCTATGGTCTTTCCTTATTTGAGTGACAAGAAACAGGTGCGGAACTTTGGACTGGTCGCAGTTTTTCTTAGCGGTCTCAACCTGGCGATCAGCATGGGGATTAACATTGCCGTCCTTGGTGTGGATGGTGCGAAAAGATCGCAATTCCCTTTACTCGATACGATCCAAGCGATTGATATAGCCACTTTTCTGCAACGCCTTGATATCTTTTTCATGGTCGGAATGATCACTCTTGGCTTTTTTAAAGCAACTCTCTATATGTACGCGACCACCATCGGCATAGCCGACTTATTCAAGATCAGAAACACGTCACGCCTTGTTTTCCCACTTGGATTCCTTGCGTTGATTACTTCCGTGGCCATGTCTGCCAGTTTGGAGGAACATATTTATGAAGGGACCCATATCGTCACACGCTATCTTGAAGCGCCTCTGCAGATTTTCTTTCCGCTTTTCCTGCTGATCCTTGCATTTTTTAAATACAGGAAAAAAAAGACACCGGCTGACGGCTGACCTCATCGATGGCTGCCGCTCCGGTGTTCCTTTATTTTGATTCAGTCAAAAATGGATTACGCTTATGACCCGTTCGAAGAATTCTGGCTTCTGCCTTTACAGTTATTTTTGCTTTCGTAAAGTACTGCTTATTCCAGCCCTCTTTCACCTTCTCCCATTCTTCTGGATGGGAGCGGTACAGCTTTTCCCCAAATCCGAAAATATCAGTTCCCTGTTTTTGCGCCTCTTTAAAGGATTGTTTTACAATTTTTTCAATGTCCCGAGAGACCTTGTCCTCCACTTTTTTCCGAACGTCCCGGTCTGTCAATTTGGAATCTACAGATGCTTGACCTATATCCCCTCCTGACTTAATTTCAACCGAAATCATTGGTTCCCCGCCTTGCATGTTAATGGTTGACTTGACGCTGGACCGGAGGAGCTGATAAGAAATGACATCCTCTTTGCCTTTCCAATCAACCGCGATGTTTGTTTCCTTCATCTTCCCTAAAATCCATACAACTCCTCTTGCTTCCCTGTCATCCATCCAGCCGACAAGCTTGTCCCCTTTGAAAAGTGCAATCCCATTAGCTGATAATATTGCCTCAGGAGCAGATTGGGATAATGTCTTTATATCCTTCCCTTTCTTTGCACTTCCTTTGATTGTAAAACCGGGAAGCAATACTTCTTTTCCCGGAGTCGTCAAATTGTAGATCGTTTCCCGTATATCAACAGCCAAATGGCCTCCCCAGTTTTCCCCTGAGAACTTAATTGATTTATTTACCTTGCTGGCAGGCACTCGATCAATCGGTGTCAGGACTTCTACAATTTCGCGGGCACTGCTTCCTTTGGCAATAATGAGACGGGTAGTCTGGCGAAACTCGGTATCTCTTTCCAGCACATCTAGAACTTCTTCTATGCCTTCTCTCGCTACCTTCTCTTCAATGACGACGAGACTTGCATGGGCGTAATAAGGATACCTGGATATTTCAGCTGCTGCCCTGCGGCTTATATCGACGATGTTCGACCCCGTTCCCGAATAAACGGCAATCGTGGGCGCCTGGCTCCCTCCCATTCCGCCTTGCAGGCCGCCGGCCACATTGTTCGGGTTAATGATTTGGAAGGTCACCACGAATTCACCCTTTTCGTTCTTATCAATTCCCAAAGCAGAAACAATCGCAATATCGGTCAGTTCCTTTTTGCTCCAGCATCCACCCAGCAAAAAGATCGAGATGATCCAGAGGAAAAGTACGGCTTTACGACCCATTTCCATCCTCCTCCGGTACATTTTTATTTTTGATGGCTCTGCTTGCTGGCGGCTTCGGTCTCTGTGTGTTCATACCGTGGGCCGTTTCCTTATCCTCCATTATTAAATTTGCTTTCTCCCTCGTTTTCCAAAGCGGGGCACGGATAAGAGTATCGCCAATATTACCGGCAAAGAATGGCGCGGATGGGGTTAGATAAGGAACACCAAATGATCGTAAACTGCAGAGGTGAATCACAAGAAAAATAATCCCGAGCACCACTCCATAGAACCCGAAGGTAGCCGCCAGAATCATAAACACGAAACGGATCAACCTGGTGGAGATTGCCATTGCAAAGGAAGGGGTCGTGAAATTCGCAATGGCTGTAATGGACACGATAATGACCATCGCAGGAGAGACAATTCCCGCCTGTACGGCAGCCTGTCCGATAACGAGCGCCCCGACAATTGAAATAGCGGATCCGACTGGCCTTGGCAGTCTCACTCCTGCTTCACGCAAAATTTCGAATGTGACTTCCATAATAATCGCTTCCACAAATGCCGGGAACGGCACACTTTCCCGCTGAGAGGCGATAACAATAAGAAGTGCTGTTGGAATCATCTCTTGATGAAAGGTCGTTCCAGCAATATAAACAGATGGTGCGATAATCGAGATGAAAAACGTTATAATCCGCAAAAATCGCAGGGCCGTTGCAATATCGAATCTTGCATAATAATCCTCGACAGCCTGAAAAAATTGGATGAATACGGCTGGGGCCAGCAGGACAAATGGCGTCCCATCGATAAAAATGGCAATCCGCCCTTCCAGAATGTTTCCGGCAACAGCATCCGGCCTTTCCGTATGGTACATAGTTGGGAAAGTGGTCATTGTCTTGTCCTCAATCAACTGCTCTATATACCCTGATTCCAGTATGCTATCAATATCAATTTTTTTGAGCCTTGCGCGCACTTCCTCGACAATTTCTTCTTTCGCAATCCCATTTAAATACATGATGGTGACCGATGTCTTCGTTTGCCGGCCAATTTTCATTGTTTCTGTCCAAAGATCCGGGTTCCGAATCCGCCTTCTGACAAGGGCCAGATTTGTTTGGATCGATTCGGTGAAGCCATCCCTCGGACCGCGGACAGATACTTGGCTCTGCGGTTCATCGATCTGGCGTTTTTCACCGCCGCTTGTAGAAATAGCGATGGCTGATTTCTCGCCATCCACAAAAATAAGGGTGAACCCGTCCATCAATTTTTCAAAGGCGGAATCCCATGCTTCGACGGTCTCAATTCCCCCGAGCCAAAGACTTTCCTCCAGCATCTCTGAAATTTGTTGTGATGATCCGCCTAACAACAGTTTTTGCATCTGGATCGGCTCGATTACGTAATGATTCAGCATATCGGCATCCACAATGCCATCCACATTGATGATGGCAACTTTCTTTCCTTTTCCCTGGCCCTGGCCTACCGTGAGCTTCTTAATCTGGATGTCAGGACTGTTCCCTGTCATTTGTTGAAGCGTATTCAGATTAGCGGTTAATGACCGCTCCAGATTGGAAGTTATATTCCTTTTCTTAATCTGCTTTTCCTTCTGCCTGATCTTTTTGCGCCGATAAAATAGAGGCATTTGTCCCTTTACCTTTCTGCGTCCTTTTATCATCGTTTTTTCCATGAAACGCTCTTTCTATACAACGGATAGGAAAATGGATCGATCGCTTTTTATGGGCGGAGGAATGACAAAGCCAGCCTTGTGTTGGCCTTTTTTTACATGTTACTCGGCTACCTTATATGGGGTATAAGATAAGTAAGAATCAATGAGAGAGCGAGAGGTGGAGTATGTTATTTCTTGATACGATTGTTAAACTGGGGCTTGGACTGATTGCACTGTTAACCGTAACAAGGCTGCTCGGAAAAAAGGAAATGGGTCAATTCACGCCCTTTGACTTTGTCTACGCTCTTATTTTGGGATCTGTGCTGGAGGAAAGTTTATACGATGACAAAATTTCCGTAGTGCAAATGCTCTTTGGTGTTTTTGTCTGGGGATGCTTTATATACGTAGTGGAAGTGCTTGCGGTGAAAAACAGCAAACTTAATAAACTATTGAAAGGGTCTCCGGCATTATTGATAAAAGACGGGGAACTCAATGCGGACGCGATGAAAAAAAACCATTTAGAGATGGAACAACTGCGAACATTGCTCAGGCAGCAAGGGATTTTCTCATTAAAGGAAGTGAGAGATCTGTACTTGGAGCCGGACGGAAACATAAGCGTTCACAAATACCGAGAAGCCGAACCCCCAACTGCAGAGATGCTCGGACTCAAAGTAAAAGATGAAGCCCCAACCGTCCTGCTGATCGATGAAGGAAAGATCAAAAACGAAATCCTCCAATTCGCAGGAAAAACATCTGCCTGGCTTAAGCAGGAAGTGGAAAAAGCCGGACACAATCAAATATCCGACATCTATATGGCCGAATGGTCTCCCACCGGCGGCCTTTACATCAAAACAAACAAAGAGTGCGGAAAGAAATAATTTTATTGGGGCGCCCCCCACTTTCTAAAAAAGTAAAGCACGTAAGCAAAATATCCAGATTTCCGGACTTCGCTTACGTGCTTTGCCATGCCGATGATCAAACCTCTTTACTCGCATTACTCACTTCGACTACGAGAGGCAAGTGGTCAGATGCGAGAGCAGGGATAGCCTGTTCACAGGCTATATGGAATTCTTTGCTGACGAAGATGTAATCGATTTTTCGATCTGGAGCATTGGCCGGAAAGGTCAAATTCTCCCGGGATGATTCGAGCCCCAGCAAACCAGCTTCTGTTTGAAATTGGTGGAACTCCTGCCCCTCGGGAGTATGATTGAAATCTCCCATTAAAATCTTCGCTCCTTCCTGCCTTTTCAACATAGCCTGCAGATCGTCAAACTGCATTTTCCGGACTTGTTCATCCAAATCCAAATGGGTGACATAGACAGTGAGCGGAAAACTGCCTGTGTCCAACTTGGACCATAGGACGCCCCTCGGCTCTTCGTCATCTCCATCCCCGACTGTCAGAGCCAGGTTGCCAGTATGGAGGATTGGAAATTTACTGAGCAGTGCATTGCCATACTGCCGCTCGTCCCCCCCTGCATTGAGAGCAGGAAGCACAAGGTTCGGACCATAGGAATACTCCATGTTCAGCAGAGCGGCCAGTTCTTTCGCCTGATCCTGAAAATCGCTCCGCTCACCAAAATGCCGGTCCACTTCCTGCAGACCGATCACCTCGGCCCCAGACCCGTCTATCACATCTGCAATCCGTTCCACATCCAGCTTCCCATCCATTCCGACACCGTGGTGAATATTATAAGACATGATGCGCATTTTCATTGGCCTTCCCCTCCTCTGCTTTCCGCTCGGTCATTCCAAACGGCCTGAGTTCCCAGTATTCAAGCAGAAACTTCACCTTTCCCCCGCTCCGGAGGACACCCTTGTCTTCTTCGCTTTCCGCAAAAAATCGTGCTGTAAAAACCTCTTCTCCACCATTGATGAATACTTCGATCGAGGAAACATCGAGAAGAATATGCAGGCTGTCTAACCTCTCCAGCCGGCAATGACGGTATTCTATTTTTCCATCCTTGAAGTTCTTCCGCCCCAGCGAAAATTGCTGTATGTGCGGATCATATTCCAGCGTAACATCATTTCGCAGGGTCATCCCGAACTTCTCTCGTTCTGTTTCTATCAACGATATTTTCAGCTCGGCAATCCGACTTTCAGGAAGGGCAAATTCCCACTCTTCATTCTGTCCAAACGCGAGCTCTCTCCTCGCAATTTCACGCAAACGCAAATTCTCCAGTTCTCTAAGCGGCTTCTGATACAGCTTGTCACTTTTCCAGATAAGTTCCCGCGGAGAGGTAAGGGCATGTACCCAGAAATAATCAACTGTCGGCTGTGAGGACTGCGACTCGTCGCTCATGCCCATCCATGCATACAAAATCCTCCTGTTGTTCTTGTCCCGCATTGTCTGGGGGGCGTAAAAATCAAACCCGCGATCCAATTCCTCAAACGGCCGGTCATAATGAAAGACGGGCTCATTGACATCAAGCCTGCCCGAAAAGTAGCCGGATTGATAGGCATTTTGAAAGCAATGTCCTTTCGCCTCCAGTCCTTGAGGACTTATAGCGAGAACATCTACACCATCCAAGCGAAAACAATCTGGACATTCCCACATATAGCCTAGTTTTTCAAAGCCTTGAACACCATTGCCGGCTATTGGACCTAAAAATTCCCAATCAAATAGATTGCTGGACTTGTAAAAGACGACCTGCCCATCAATCAATTCCGTCTGAGCACCGAGCACCATGAACCAGGTTTCTCCCTCCTTCCATACTTTCGGGTCTCGAAAATGAGGGGTATAACCATCTGGAAGGAGAATGACCGGGCCTTTCTTTTCAAAATGAAGTCCGTCTTCCGAGACAGCCAGGCATTGATAGGTCTGACGTCCTCCCTCTTCATCTCGCACATTCCCCGTATAAAACAGATACAGCCTGCCGTCATGTTCAACCGCACTCCCGGAAAAGCAGCCGTTCTTGTCATACCACTTATCCGGGCACAGTGCGATCGGCTCCACTGTCCAATTGACAAAATCAACAGTACTGTAATGTCCCCAATATTTGATCCCATGGGCTACAGCGAACGGATTCCACTGGTAAAAAACATGATAGCGGCTATTAAACTCAATTAAACCATTTGGGTCGTTCAGGAGCCCGGAAGGCGGCATCAGATGAAACTTATTTCGATAAGGGTCTGAATGGACAAGATCCCGGTATTTTTCTATTTGTCCTTCCGCCTGCTCAAACATTGTACCTTCATTCTTCAACTTGCAGTCCACGCCTTTCCAAGAAAATTTGGCTTATTTTCTGACTCCACCCAATGATATTCCTGCAATCAGATGCTTTTGCAGGAAGACGAACATAATTAGCATCGGAAGGGTCGACATGACGGCCCCCGCCATCAAGAGCGGATAATCCGTCGCATACTGGCCCTGGAACGAAGCTATACCGACCGACAGAACCCGCATACTTTCCGAATTTGTCATGACGAGCGGCCAGAGAAAGTCATTCCACGAATTAAGGATTGTGAAAATCGCCAGCGCCATCAAAGCCGGAATTGAATTCGGAAGGATGACCCTCCAGTAAATACCGAAGAATGAGCATCCGTCCATAATTGCCGCCTCATCCAATTCTTTCGGGATACCCATGAAAAATTGTCTGAGCAGGAAGACTCCGAACGCGCTGAACATTCCCGGCACAATCAAAGCGTAAAACGTATCAATCCAGCCAAACTTTGTCATGATGGCATAATTCGGGATCAAAATGACTTGCAGCGGCACCATCAGCACCGACAAAATGGCGATAAACAAAATGTTTTTTCCGGGAAAACGGAGACGCGCAAATGCGTATGCCGCAAGTGAACATAAGAACACCTGGGCAATTGTACGGCCGACCGCCACAATAATCGTATTGCCGTAATACTTTAGGAAGTCAACCTTTTCGAAGATTTTCTGGTAATTTTCTATATGCCACTCTTTCGGGAGAATGGTCGGCGGCACTTGCATCGCCTCGACAAAAGACTTCATCGATGTGGTCAGCATCCAAATGAAAGGGACAATCATGAAGACAGCCCCGATAATCAGCAGGATATGATTAAGCGCTTTGTATTTATTATGCATCGTAATGCACCCACTTCTTTTGGAAAATAAACTGGACAATTGTCACGAGCAGGATCGCCAGGAACAGGAGGAAAGCCTGTGCAGAAGCAATTCCCATCTTCGAATAAATGAACCCGGACTCGTAAACTCCATAAACGACTGTTCTCAACGGATCGAGCAGTGCCTTGCTTTCGCCGATCATCATGAAAATCAGATCGAACACTTGCAGTGAACTGATCATGCCAGTGATTAGCACGAAGAATAAAGTCGGCGTCAAAAGCGGCAGAGTAATGTTGAAAAATTGCTTGACCCGACTCGCCCCGTCGATCATCGCAGCTTCATAATAGCTTTGCGAAATCCCTTGCAAGCCTGCAAGCAGCAGAACAACCGAATGTCCAACAACCATCCAAATGTAAACGAGAATAACAGAAAATAAGGAAATTCGCGGGTCGAACAACCATGAAGGCTGAGGTAGATGCAGTAGTCCCAATAAATAATTGATGATTCCATAATCAGTATTGTACAGCCATTTCCAGATCATTCCGACAGCGACAGGCATCGTGACGACCGGAAGGAAATACAACGTCCGGTACACGACCATTCCCCTAATCTTCTGGTTCAGCATAATGGCGATCAATGTTGCGATCGCTGTTGCTACAGGCACTGAGATGACCGTGAATAAAACCGTATTCCAAGCTGAACGGAGAAAAGTCTCATCCTTGATTAATAGTTTAATATTTTCAAGACCAATGAATTCCGGTGTATTGATTCCATCCCACTTTGTCAGCGATAAGGCGAATGATGCGATTGCCGGCATCATGTAAAACAGAAAGAGCCCCAACACCGTCGGAAGAATGAACAGATACGCCCAGAGAGCTTCTCTTCTGGCGGCTTTGCTTCTCGTCCTTTTCGTTACTGCTTTCATCTTTTATGCTCCTCTCTAGAGGCGATTTGAAAGAGAGGGCCATTTAATGGCCTCTCTCCGATTCAATGTTTACTCTTTATTTTCCTCATCCAAAATCTTGTTCATTTCCTCGGCTATTTTATCAAGGGCATCGTCAATCGAGCGGTTTTCTAGGAAAGCGCCTTGGATTTCCTTGTTCTCGATTGCTTGCCATTCAGCTGTATTCTTGGAAATCGGGTATACAGCGCCATATTCCTGGGCATCTACAAGAACTTGCAGATCAAGTGACGGGATGCTCTCTGTCCAGAGTGGTGCCAGCTCTTTAACGGCAGGCATTGTATAACCTGACTCTGCAATCGCTTTGGCTCCTTCCTCATTCGTCAATGCCTTGATCAAATCCCACGCAAGGTCTTCATCCTTTGTCTTGTTGTTCATCGCCCAGGCAATTCCATGAATAATCGAAGCTTTCTCCTTGCCCTTTGGCAGTGGTGCAACAGCCAATTTATCTCCTAATCCTTCATACAGCAGGCCTGCATTCGTAGAAACGGCAGGAAGCATAGCAATTTTATTGGAGAGGAAAAGATCTCTCGGGACTGTCTCAATCTGTGTTTTCGTGTCTGGAGAAACTCCCTCATCAATCAATTTCTTCAACCAATGGAAAGCTGCTTTTGTTTCCGGCATATCAAAGCCGGATTTCGTTTTATCCTCGTTAATAATGTGACCTCCAGCCTGATGGATGATATTGTAATATCCTTCTTGGCTGATTGCCGTGTAAGCCGCATAACCGTAAACGCCTTCATCTTTGTTCGTTAGCTTTTTCGCAGCCTCTTCAAGGTCGTCCCAAGTCCAGTTCTCGTTTGGATACTCTACACCAGCCTTGTCGAAAAGTTCCTTGTTGTAAAATAGTCCGACAGAGTCAAAGAAATAAGGAGCTGCATAAAGATCGCCGTCATAGGTATACAAGTCCTGCAACGTTTCATAATACTTGCTCATGTCATGGTCCCCGTCTTTGTCAACAAATGGCTGAAGATCCTTGATCAGCCCTGTAGTTGAGTATTGATAGAAGTTCGGACCATTCATCCAGAAAACATCAGGACCGCTTCCACCGCCAAGGCTCGTCTTTAACTTTGTCCAATACTCGCCGAACGGAGACACCGTGACTTTTACTTCTACATCCGGATGTTTCTCATTAAACTTTTTGATGGACGCATCAAGGGCGTCGTTTACACTGTCACTCCAAAGAGCGATTTCCAGTGTCTGCTTCTTTCCCTTTCCACCAGATGATTCCTTCCCGCCACAGGCAGCAAGTGCGAACACCAGCATGATGACGATAAAACCACTGACCAACTTTTTCATTTTTTTCCCCCCTGAGTAAGTATTCACAGATGAAACCGATTCCATTTTATTGTGTAGTAATTGTGGAATCGATTTCATCCCTACCGTAATCATAGAGCCCATAATTAAAAATGTCAATAATATCCTGAGATAATTCTGCCGATTGTTATTGTTGCAAAAACTTATCCCTCGTATTATGATTCAGTTTACAACTTTTTGGAAACGAAAAAGGAGGAACCTGCATATGGCCATTTCGATATTGGAGTGTTTCAATGAAGGAAAAACCGGGAATCCGGACGGTTGTGAAGATTTATATGTGGCAACAGAGCAATTTGTTGCAGTAATTGATGGGGCTACGAATATTACCGGACGGCTGATGGGCGGAAAAGCACCAGGTAGGATAGCTGCCGAAACAATCCGACAATGCCTATTGGAAGCACCGGCTGATACTGATTTGCCTTCTCTCATCGGCCATATCAACACCAAACTGCAGGAGACGTGCCGCAAGTTCGGTATTACTGAAGAGATGAAGGAGAAGGCCTGGCTTGCGCCGACGGCCGTGATGATTGTCTACAGCCGCTATCACAGGGAAATCTGGCAGATCGGCGACTGCCAATGCATGATCGATGGAACACTCTACTCTAATGAGAAGCTGATCGATTATATTACAGCCAATGCCCGCGCCCTCTATCTCGAGGCAGAGTTAAAAAAGGGAAAAACAGTGGATGACCTGCTGGAAAATGACACGGGCAAGGATTATATTCGGACGCTCATTCAGCAGCAGTACTATTTGCAGAATGAGCCGGACAATCAGTTCGGTTTCGAAGTCATTAACGGATTTGACGTAGATTTTTCCAAAGTGAAAACGATCAAGGTGCCGGAGACAGCAAAGTCGATCATCCTTGCGTCAGACGGTTATCCAATCATAAAGGAAACACTCGAGGAAACAGAACAGGAACTAAAAAGGGTTCTGGCAAGCGACCCTCTCTGCTTCCGTGAATACAAATCGACAAAGGGCCTCCAGAAAGGCTTTTCCTCTTTTGATGACCGGACTTATATCCGCTTCTCTGTTAGTCCAGACTGACGATATTAGACAAAATACATCCGCAGCCCGATAAAAATCAACAGGCCGGACAACATTTGCATGATGACCTTCCCGGGGATTTTTTGCGCCAGAATGACGCCGATCTGCGAGCCCATGATCACCCCCACTCCACCGAAGAGAACAGCAGACCAGTCGATGTTTCCATAATACATCTGTGAGACCACTCCGATCATTGAATAAAGGCTGAGCGAGAAGATCGAAGTGGCGGTGGCATGGTGAGTCGGGACTTTAAACAGATAGATGAGGATAGGGACGAGCAGCCAACCCCCTCCGATTCCAAGGTAGCTCGACAAGATCCCCATCAGCAGGCCCAATGGAATGAACCATTTGCCGCTCAGATCCTGCACATTTTCTTTTCCCGAATCTGCCGCCTCCCTGCCGCCTTCTCGCACCTTCTCTTTCTTTGCGGCCGGCATGTTTTTCGACAGGAGGAAAATCCCCAAGGCCACCAGGATGGTCGCGAAGATGACATAGAAATAACTGGAGGAATAAAGGCGGAGAATCTGGATGCCAAGCATGGAGCCCGGCAAAGCCCCGATTGCCAGCAACAGGCCCGTCCGGTATTGGATCTTACCCTGCCGTGCATAACCAGCAACTCCGGACAAAGAATTGATGAGCACGATGACGAGACCTGAAGCTGCAGCTGTGACTGGATCCATTTTGAAAATGAGCAACAAGGCGGGAACAAAAATAAATCCCCCGCCTGCGCCGACAATCGTGCCGTAGCCTCCTGCCAATATGCCGATCAATAACAATAAACCACCTGTTGCAAAATCCATCCTTTATTCCCCCAACTGCGCTGCGTACGTTTCACAGCATTTCTTGATTTTTTCCCGCTTCCGCAAAAACAGTAGTCGTTCCGTCCGGGCATCGGGCGACCAGCTTTCAAATGGTTGTGGAGCCACTGCTGCTCCATTCTTCCATGCGCATTCTCATAAATCTGCAGATAACCCTCGTAAAAATAATCCACACTTCCGGCCCCTCCCGGCTTGTTATAAGCGCGGTTGCGCGGACAGCCGCCAGGACATAGATTTACATACGGGAAGCCCTTCATTTCTCTGGAAGATCCGGCTTCAAGCCAAGGAAGTCCTCATATTTTGGACTGTTCAATATTTCCTTCAAAGAATCCTGTCCGACATTGCTAAGCTTGTACTCTTCGTTTATAAAAAATCGCAAGCATAGGCATCGCTATTCTGCTCAAAAATCAACGTTTTCGGACTGGCCTGCCTGTAATCGCAAAGCTCCGCTTCCTTATGAAGGAAAACGATGAGCATATTGTCAAAAAACCTGACAGATTCTTGAGGGCTGCCATCATTATATCATTGGGCAGGGTCTCGCACAGGGCCAGGGATCGGACTCTTGTCCTATTTCCTGTCTGGTGCACCTGGCCAAACTCCGCTATAATAGGTCAGTACGTCATTTGAAGAAACAGGCAACAGCCTTTTAATAGACGAAAGCAAATGAAGAAGGAGGCAATAGCGTTGACGATAAAAACAGGAGAAACATTAGTCGCGAACGTCCACCGTTTGGACGGCAAAGGGAATGGGCAGGCAGCAGTATGGATGGAGAGCGAAAAGGGCAGCAATCCGAGAAAATTAAGGCTGACGATTCCCCAGACATTGCCGGGGGAAACGGTGAAAGTCGTTGTAGATAAACCCGAGAAAAGAAGAAGGAAGGCCCTGCCGGAAGCGATTCTCACAGCAAGCCCCGAGCGGGTGGAGGCACTATGCCCGCATTTCGAACGGTGTGGCGGCTGCGTACTCCAGCATTGGTCGTATGAAGGTCAGCTGAAGCATAAGACGAACCATGTGAGAGAAGCCCTCGAAAGCGTCAAGATGGACCCGGCTCTTGTTCAGGACACGATCGGCATGGATGAGCCGTGGCAGTACCGAAATAAAATGGAATTCACCTTTTCGGCAGAAGGCGAACTCGGCCTTCACGAACAAGGGAACTTCCGAAAAATCATTCCGCTTGAGACTTGTTTGATTGCTGGCCGAAATATGGTCAGCGCAGCAATGGAAGTAAGCAAGTGGGCAAGGGAGCACCAGCTTTCGGGCTATAACAAAGATACGCATCAAGGGCTTCTGCGTCATTTGATGGTCCGGGAGTCATTCGCGACAGGCGAGGTCATGCTCGCCCTCTTTGCGACAGAAGCACCGGCAGGCGAACTTGCGGCAGCGGCCGAAGACTTGATTGGCCGGATCACCATGAATTATCCAAATGTAAAAAGCCTGCTTTGGCTCGTGAACACCGATTTGGCGGATCGGACACAGTCCGAGGAAAAATTCATACTCGCAGGCCGCGATTTCATTTACGATGAACTCGGCGGCTACCGGTACCGTCTCTGGTTCGACACGTTCTTCCAGACGAATCCCGTTCAGGCGCAAAAGCTTGTGGACCTGGCGCTGGAGATGGGCAAGCCGCAGAAAGACGAGAAGATGATTGACTTGTTCTGCGGTGTCGGGACATTCTCCCTTCCGTTCGCAGCGCGCGTGAAAGAGCTCGCTGGCATTGAGATTGTCGAGACATCGATCGAATCGGCAAAGCGGAATGCCGTTGATAACGATTTGCATAACACAACATTCCTTGCCCGCGATGCACGCAGGGGTATTGACGAAATCCATGAAAGCTGGGGCCTTGCGGATCTATTGCTCATCGACCCGCCAAGAAGCGGAGCGGGCGGAAAAGTGATGCGCCGTATTGGCCGCGCTCAGCCAAAGCGGATTGTATATGTATCATGCAACCCGGACACATTTGCGACAGACGTCGCGGAATTGATGCCGTTCGGCTATACGCTCCAAACTGTTCAGCCGGTAGACCTGTTCCCGCATACTGTACATGTGGAATGTGTCGCACTGCTGACGCTTGGTGAATAAAATAAAGAAAAAGCAGGAGGAGAAAAACATGCCGTTTTTCTCCTCCTGCTTCATTTTAGGAAGGCTCATGACATTTCAGCGAAAGCAGAAAGCGCCTCCGGGAAAATTGGCTGGCCCCTTGTTATTTTCGGGGATCCTTTGACGCATTACTCTGCAATACTCATGGCTTGTGGATTTCATTAATATGATGGAAGTCCCTGAGGTTGCTTCCACTGCCCCCGATAAAGATGTTTTCTTCTTTAAATGGAAACAAATTGAGTTCCCTCGCCCTTTCGCCGTGGTTTACCATGATCTCTTTGAAGATTTCTTCGCTTGTTTTTCCTTCTGTGCTTACGTTCAGCTTTTCAGCAGCGTTGTATATAAGCTTTTCACGCACTTCTGCTGCAAGTTGTTCGAAGCTTTTGCCCTTCGTGTCAATCTGGAGCTCTTTGGCATGCTTGTTAACTTGGGCTTCCCTTACTTCTTTTTTAAGCTGTTTATAGTCTTTTCCTGAAGGATTGATGCCCAGCTTCCTTGCCTCTTCACTGAGTCTCGCCATTTTAACTTCGCGCAAAATCATCTTGTCGTCTTTTCCGTTTGTATCAATTCCGTATTCCTTGGCCATTTTCATTGCCCAAAAATGCTTAATTTCTTTAATAAGCTGCTCGCTGCTTTTCCCCTCCGTCTTGATGCCGAGGGATTCAGCGTGCATCTTAATATGCTGCTCTTTCAGCTCCCGTTGAAGAGTCGCCGCATCTTTTCCTTCCGTGTCGATTCCCATATTCTTGGCCTGTTCCTGCAACTGCTCCAGATTAAGCTGCGGATTCCCGGTATGAGGGCCGCCATGATTCGCCTCCGCTGCTGAATACCCTCCAAACACTAAACACACCAACAAAACCAAAATCGATAGTTGCTTCATCATCTGAACATCCTCCTTCAAATCCAAATTATTCTTCCGGTAGCTTGCCCAAAAAAACGCAAATTATGGGGACTGCACACTACAGTCTCAAGCAGGATACATTTGGCTGAATAGCATATTTTTGTTATGGTTTCTGCAGGGGGTGTCGTTGTGAAGAGGCAAGTTGTTGATCATCTTGGCAGAAAGGTTGAATATTCTTTTCCTCCACAGAGGATTGTTTCACTTTGTCCGGCAATTACCGAGACACTGTATGCTCTTGGGCTCGAAAAGCAGATTGTAGGGAGAACCCGGTACTGCATCCATCCAGCGGAAAAGGTGCAGCAGGCCGTACCTGTTGGGGGAACGAAGCAGGTCAAATGGGAAAAGGTGGCGCCGCTCCAACCTGATCTCGTCATCGCAGAGAAAGAAGAAAACACAAAAGAAATCGTCGAAATGCTGGAGAAGTACGTGCCTGTGTACGTTGCAGAAATCCAATCGATCGAGCAGGCGCGCCGGATGATTGTTGATATAGGGTGTCTTACCGGCAGGGCGAACGAGGCCGAACAACTGGACGAAGGCATTCGATCTTCCTTTTCCACGCTTCCCAATTTTCAAGGCAAGGAGGCCGCCTACCTAATTTGGAAGAAGCCATATATGGCTGTAGGGAGAGATACATATATACACGATGTATTGTCTGCGCTTGGTTTCTCGAACCCTTTTTCGCATTTTGAAGGGCGTTATCCTGAGGTCTCATTAGAAGATTTACAAAAAGCCAATTTAGATGTACTCCTTTTGGCGACGGAACCGTATCCATTCAAAGAGGAGCATGCTGAAGCGTTTAAACAGCTTCTTCCCTATACAAAGGTGCTGATTGCCGACGGGGAGATGTTCTGGTACGGACCGAAAATGCTGGAGGCTGCTGAGTATTTCAAGCACTGGCCGAGTTTGCTGAATAAGTAAAAACTCAAAAAAGCCGGAGGAGCGGAAACTCCTCCGGCCGAGAAAGGCGATCGTTCAGCCACAATAAATCACCCGTTCAGACTCCGTCCTCCACTTTCTCCGGGAATTGGAGGGTGAAGGTGGTGCCTTGTTGCGGTTTGCTTGTGACATGGATGGTGCCATTATGCAAGGTGACAAGCTGTTTTACGATGGAGAGACCAAGGCCGGATTCTCCATATGGGTTGTTTGTCCGGGAAAGCAAGGCTTTATAGAACCTGCCCCAAATTTTCTCGATTTCTTCCGGATTAATGCCGATACCTGTGTCGGAGATTTCTATGACAGTGTTTCCTTCGCTGCTTCTGCCGGTTAGGCGGATAACACCAGATTCGGTGAATTGGATGCTGTTTTTGACGATATTGATCAGGATTTGCATGAGCCGGTCGTAATCTGCCCAGACGAGAAGGCCCGGCTCCGCCTCAATGACAATCCTGTCATCTTTCGCTTCCGCCGCTCCTTCCAGCTGTTCCTTGACTACTTCGAATACCTCAATCAGCTCGATTTCTTCCTTGTTCAGCTTCACCTGATTTGAGCGGATCTTTTCATAGTCCAAATTCTCATTGACCAGCCGAATCAGCCGCTTCGTCTCTTTGCCGGCAAGTCCGATCGCCCGATTCTTCTCTTCCTCTGGAATCATCCCGCTTTGCATCCCTTCGAGCACCCCGCTGATCGTCGTGAGCGGTGTACGCAGCTCATGAGAAACATCGGCCATAAATTGGCGGCGCCGGTTTTCCAAGCTCTCGATTTCCTCCCTTGACTCCTCCAGCTTGCCGACCATCTGATTAAAATCTCCGGCAAGTTCGCCGATTTCATCAAGTTGCGAAGAGGGAATTCTGACAGAATAATCACCTGCTGCAACAAGAGATGTCGCATTTTGCAGATCCTTAATTCTTTTTACATGGAATTTTGCCAAAATCCAGCTAAGAAGAATGGCCGCGGCAAGAGCGATCAGCATCGTATAAAGCAAATACTGATTAATTTGTGAGACAAGCTCGCTCGATCCCTTTATCGGAGAAGCAAGCAGGATGCCGCCGACAAATTGCCCTTGATGAAAATATGGAAGCAAGACAAAAGTGACGCCTCCCTGAAATCTTTTGAAATCCTGGTTTACAATTACCGCTTCGCCGCTGCGGATCTTTTTCCACTCCTCACTTTTCAGCTCAACGAGGGGTCCCCGCCCCTGTGAATAAATGATGGCGGAATCCTGGTCAAACAAGCTGAACTGGATATCTCTCGCGGAAAGAACCGTTCCATATTCCCGCAGCACCCTCTCAGATCCGGATTGGGAGCCCTCCATATCCTGCAAAATGCTCTGCCCGTATGTGAGCAATTCATCCGCCTTGTTTCCGTAAACAAATTGTGCCGCAAATTGGGAAAAGACGAGGGTCAAAATGATAAAGGCAATCACAATGACACTCACATGGCTCGCAAGCTGCTGGTAAAGGTATCGCCACTTCATTTCTGCGCCCCGCCGCCGGCCTCTTCATCAAACTTGTAGCCGACACCCCAGACCGTGTGGAACAACGGTTGACCGGGGGTACCAAGCTTGCTCCGCAGCCGTTTGATATGGACATCTACCGTCCGATCATCTCCGTAAAATTCATAGCCCCACACACTCTCGAGCAGCTGCTCGCGGGTAAAAACCTGTTTCGGATGTTTCGCAAAATGATAAAGCAGATCAAATTCCTTCGGTGTGAGATTTTGTACCGATGTTCCGTGAAACAGTACTTCTCTCGTCGTTTTATTGATTTTCAGATGCTCCGTCTCCAGTTGGTCTCCATCACTGCCAGCCGGCTTCCGAGGACGCACCCTCCTGGTAACCGCACGGATTCTCGCCATCAGGGCAAGCGGGCTGAACGGCTTCGTCACATAATCATCCGCTCCCATCTCGAGACCGAGCACCTGATCCGACTCGCTGTCTTTGGCCGTTAGCATGATAATCGGCGTGTCAATGTTCTTTTCCCTCACCTTCCGGCAAATCGTCATCCCATCCATTTCCGGAAGCATCCAGTCGATAATCATGCAGTCCCATTGCTCGCTGACGGCCTGATCGTATCCCGTTTTCCCATTGGTCACAAAGGTCCCGTCGATTCCCTCTTTTGAAAAAAACATCTCTATCATCGCTGAGACACTTTCATTGTCTTCAATCACCAAAACTTTCACCATTCCACCCCCCACTAGCATTCACTCCTTTTAACTTAATTCCAACCCGAATAAATCGCAACCAAAAATGCCTCGGATAAGAAAAAGACGGGAAGGCACTTTGCCGCTTCCCGTCTTTTCCATCCTGCCTTACGCTTTTTTCGTCAGCGTCATTGTAATTTCTTTCATTTCCCCGTTCCGGTACACCGTCATTTTCACGCGGTCGCCGGCTTTTGTATTCGTATAAATATACTTTCTCAAATCTGCAGCATTTTTGATGTCCGTTTTGTCGATTTTTGTAATGACATCCTGCACTTCAAGCCCCGCCTGATCGGCTGCAGACCCTTCATCAAGAGCAGTCACCATGACACCGCCGTCAACCTCTGCAGGCAATCCTTTCACGTACTGGAAAGGTATCTGCTCAAGGTCAGCCAAGCTGACGCCCATGTAAGGACGTTCGATTTTACCTGTTTTCATCAGCTGTTCAATGATGGGTTTCGCATCATTGCTCGGAATTGCAAAACCAAGCCCTTCTACGCCATTTTCTGAGATTTTCAGACTGTTTATTCCGATCAGCTCACCGGCACCATTGAGCAGGGCGCCGCCGCTATTTCCCGGGTTGATGGCGGCATCTGTCTGGATAACATTGAAGTCCCAGTTGCCAGCCGACGTATTGACATTGATTGTCCGGTTTGTTGCGCTGACAATCCCTTTTGTCACGGTTCTTGAAAAATCGAGCCCAAGCGGATTGCCGATCGCAACGACCTGATCACCTGCCCGCAGCGTATCCGAGTCGCCGAAGCTTAGGACGGCTTCCGCATACTTGGCATCAATTTTAAGAACGGCCAGATCACTGAGCGCGTCACTTCCCATCACTTCCGCTTCTGTCTTTTCACCGCTCGCGAGCGTCACTTCCAGCGATTTCGCACCCTCGATAACATGATTGTTCGTCACGATATACGCATACTTGCTGTCTTTTTGAAAAATGACCCCCGAGCCGCTGCCTGCTTCAACATTTTGCCTTGATTGTCCGAAAGGATTGTTCTGATCCTGCATATTAACAATCCCTACGATCGCATTCGATGTTTTTTCAACCATATCGGCAACAGAAAGCTGTGAATTCCCCGTCATTTCGACATTATAGCTGCTGTCGGCTTTGCTTGAGGCTGTTTGAACGGCTGACGCTGGCTCTGCTTGCGCACCATTCAAACCGAAAAGATGAGTATTGGCGACGAGAGCCAATGTCAACGCCGATCCTACCATTCCGGCTCCGACAGATGCAGCGACCCCTTTCGCCCCTTTCCGAAAACCGCCGCTTTTTTTGCTTTGGCGGACCGGTTGCCGATCGATAGGCTCCATGTGTTCCTTTTCGCTTTGTAACTCTTGATTCTCTATAGATTCATAACGGTTTTCGCTGCTTTCAAAACCAGTTTCTTTTTCTTCATTTGTTTCAAAACCATTTTCATTGTTCATTTCTTTTTCCTCCCTGTTTGATTGGGTACTTTTATCTTAAAGGGAAGATATGAACAAACTATTAACGAACTTTGAAAGAACAGCTAACAATTATCAATAGTGCAAAGTGATGGGTCAGGCCTGTGCGACAAATGCTGGAGCTGCTCTTGAAATGAAAAATCCCTCTTGAAAAACACATAAAAAGGCAGTATACTATTCAATGTGCTAAATAATCCTTGTCTGGCGGCGATAGCGAAGAGGCCACACCCGTTCCCATCTCGAACACGGAAGTTAAGCTCTTCAGCGCCGATGGTAGTTGGGGGTTTCCCCCTGCGAGAGCAGGACGCTGCCAGGCAAAACTGAAAGACACCGCTGAG
>NZ_JBWBKF010000037.1:0-64545 GCF_057657925.1 Lederbergia sp. B243.17 | reverse complement strand
AATCAAAGAGATATACGGAAAGCGCAAAGAGACGATCGAACGTGTTTTTGCCGATGCCAAAGAAAAGCATGGCATGCGGTGGACAACCCTTAGGGGGCTAAAAAAATTGTCCATGCAGGCGATGCTGACTTTTGCTGTTTTTACCTTAAGAAGCTGGCCAACTGGACATGGAAAACGCCAGTTATGGCGTAATCGGATCGGGTACAATGGTAAACGACAGCTCATCTTTAATAAATATCGCTTCTAAATGACAAAAGGGTTGGAAATCAAATCGATTTCCAACCCTTTTGTCTACACTCTGAGAGGTGCAGTTTGCACCTCTTTTGTTCGTTATTTCCCGCCTGCCTGCAGGACGTGCATGATGGCGAGCTGAAGTTCTTTCTCCGCTTCTTCCAGTTCGTGCATCGCCGGGGTGCCGGTCACTTCCCGTTCCAGCAGTGCAAAAGAAGAGGAGATCGCTCTTGAAATCGACTCCAATTCCCTCATGTTCTGATCCATATCCATCCCTCCCGCCGTCATCTCGATGAAACAAGTATATGACGGAGAGGGTTCATTTATTCACCGGTCTTTGCGCGGCGGACGGGGGCCCCAATATTGATAATAATCGGTCCGGATAAAGCCGTTGAAAAGCTTGCGTTTCTTCGTCGCTTTTTTCCCGTAGACGGACTCGAAATCCGGATACGACGTCATGATGTAGATGGACCATGTGTCAAGCTTGCTGAAGGCTTGGCCGATATCCCGGTACAGCTTCTCGACCTGCTTTTTGTCTCCGAGGCGTTCCCCGTACGGCGGGTTGCCGACGATGACGCCGTATTCGCTTTTGTGGGAAATGTCTTTCGCCTGCATCTGCTTGAACTGAATGATATCCCCAAGGCCTGCTTCGAACGCATTTCCTTTCGATATCTCAATCATTTTGTGGTCGATATCGGTGCCGAAGATGTTCAGTTCCCTGTCATAATCCGCACTGTCCTCTGCTTCCTCCCTCGCCTTTTCCCAGACGTCGCTGTTCATCCAAGGCCAAGTTTCAGCGAGGAATTCGCGGTTGAAGCCGGGAGCGATGTTCTGCCCAATCAGAGCCGCCTCGATCGGAAGCGTTCCGGAGCCGCAAAATGGATCGTGGAGCACGCGGTCCGGCGTCCAATTCGTCAGCTTAAGAAGTGCAGCTGCAAGTGTCTCCTTGAGTGGTGCCTCCCCCTGCGCAGCGCGGTAGCCGCGGCGATGAAGGCCTGCTCCGCTCGTATCAATCGTCAGTGTCGCCACATCTTTCAAAAGCGAGACTTCGATTTTGAACAGCGGACCGGTCTCCGCTAGCCATGTCACGGTGCGGTATGCGGTCCTTAGCCTTTCCACGATTGCCTTTTTGACGATCGCCTGGCAGTCGGATACGCTGAACAACGTCGATTTCACTGATTTTCCCTGAACAGGGAACTCTCCATCGACAGGAATGAAGTTTTCCCATGGCAATGCCTTTGTTTTCTCGAATAATTCATCGAACGTCAACGCCTTGAATTCACCGACTATGATCTTGACACGATCGGCCGTTCTCAGCCATAAATTCGTTCGGGCAATCGCCGATTCGTCACCTGTGAACAGCACCCGCCCGTTTTCCACTTCGCATTCATATCCAAGGCCGCGCACTTCATCCGCGACCAGTGCCTCGATCCCCATTGCGGAGGTGGCAGCCAATTTATATGTACCCATTTGTATTCACCCTATCGTTGAAAGACTTGTCCTTATGGCAAAATCTAAACGCTTTGCCGTCTTAGCTATCATCGCTTTTTTCTCCAGTAAAATCAATAGCAAAGCCCCCCGGCAAATGCCGAAGGGCTTTGGTTGCATTCATATTCAGCCTATCATAACATTCATGTAAGCCATGTTCTGTACCGTTGTACTGCAAGCGGCCATAGGCAGGCCTCGTACTCGGGCGGTAACCATCTGTCTGCAAGGCTGATCACAGCCTGCCTCTTTCCTCGTTGAGTTGCTCGGAAAAAGTGCCTCTACCAATATTTGAGTTTCTCGCTCGTGGGGTTTACCTCGTTCCACCTCTGCCGTTTCCGGCAAAGCTTCGTCACTGTGGCACTTTCAAGGTAGTCGCACCATATCCGGATGGACGTAGGTGCTTTCCCTGCCGTCAGCCGCTGAACGGCTGCCCTGGCTTATTGTTTGGCCAGGCACGATCACTACGGGCATCTCAGCACCGTGCGAGCATGGACTTTCCTCTGCCGCCTTAAAGACGGCAGCGATTACCCGAATGTTATGGTTTGTAGGATCATTATACGCGTTTGCCCTTAAAATTACAATGGAAAATACTAGAAGTCGTTCCGGTCATCCAGCTTGCTGCCAAACACATGCTTTTCCAAATTGGACAGACGCTTCAAAATATCAAAGTTCGTCGTTCCGACAGGCTGTGCGGGCTGGCGCCGCGGCTGGTCCTCCAGCTGCTTCTTCAAGCGCATGTTTTCCTGCTGCAGCTCATCAATTACTCCATGCATCGCTTCATAATCTTTGATGATCAAGTCTAGAAATTTGTCTACATCTTCCTGCTTATAACCTCTTACACCTGTTTTGAACTCTTTTTCCAAAATATCTTTTGCTGTTAGTTTTAATTTATCGGCCAACATACTCATCGTCACCTCGAAATTCACACTGCATTAAGCATATTCTTTCAAAATTCACCGGTTTTGTCAATTTCATAATGAGTCTCCGTCATAATTGGCTTCAGCTTCCTCCTCCACAAGAAGCTGAAGATCGTAAAAACCGATCAGCCTGACTTCAAATTCGCTCGTTTCCTGATGCCTTTTCGCTGCCTCAACAATATACTGTGGTGAACCTGGTCGTTCTTCATCGTAAAAAGCGAGCAGGCAATCCGCTTTTTGAAGAAGAAATTGGTCACGATTGCGGAACTGCCATGGACCCGAATAGGGGAGTTTGGAGAGCGGCGCAAAAAAATCGGCATCCCCACATATATATTCATACAGTTCCCTGTTCGATTCATTCCATTTTTCTTCCTGGCCAGAAAAAGGAGGCGTGACGGAAAGCTGCAGCTGCGGATAGTCCGCCTGAAGCTCGAACACCGTTTCTGCCGCCCACAGTTCGGTGCCGAGCTGTCCTGAGATCAACACCCATTCCAAGCCTTCATCCGCCATGGCAGCCAGTTCCTTAAACAATGCTTTTTTTATGTATGCAACCGCCGGTTCGTCCGCTTTGAATATTCCAAGTTCATGAGGCTTGTAGCCCGTTACTGCAGCAATCTTCAATGTGGCCCTCTCCTTTCAAAAGAAAGAAGGATGGGGCCCCATCCTTCTCCTTCTCTATCGTTCGGCTCAGCTTGAAATTAGCGGTAAAACGGGCCGCCGCCGAATCCCGGACGTGGCACAGGACCAGGACCGAAACCTGGACCGAAGCCAGGGCCAACTCCAGGACCAAAGCCTGGCATTGGTCCTGGACCAGGCATAAATTCCTGTGTTTGTGTCACTTCGTTTACAACAGATGTTGTGTGCGGGAAATAGTGCTGGTGCTCGATGTTGGTATGGTTCACAGTCGTCGTGTGGGACGGATGGATTTCCGGTTGGATGATGTTAAACATCTTATGTTGGACACAGCATTTTGTCGGATGGACAATTGCAGGCATGACTTTTGTGCCGCAGTTGAAGAACATGATGATTTCTCCCTTCTCATGTGTATTCGCTTTACACTTACAGCCTATGACGTGCATAGTGTACATGTACTAATGTAAATACCTATTTGCATGAGATTGGGCATGCTCCATTAATCGACTTTCGCCCGCAGAATGGAGCGAATGGTCACCCTCTGCGTCGAAATCTGCGCTTGCCCGGGAAATGAATGTTTATTTCGAACATTTCCCTACAAGCCTTTCCTTTCGTTTTCGTGCATCACGTAAAAATGCAGCACTTTTCCCAGCAGCCCCCTCTTCGGCCATGATCGCCTTCTCCGTAAAGGAAAGCGCCTGTTTCAGGTCCTTCTGCTGGTGTTCCATCAATTTCGCCAATTCGATGTATGCCTTCGCTTGCAATTTTCTGTCGGGCGTCTCCGCCGCATGCTTCCATAAAGCCGCAGCTTCCGGAAAATTTCCCGCCCGCTTTTCCGAAAAAGCGAGACGGAATTTTGCCTCTGGCTCTTCTTTTGCAGCAGCCTCCCGCCAAGCCGTCTCAGCCAGTTTTTTCTGGCCGCCTTTTTCGAACCAGTTGCCGATCCTCGTAACTTCTCCAGGCGTCTGATTCGGATCGATTCGGTGGATTTGGAATGTGAGATGAACATAGAGCGTAATGAGCGAAAGAATGTCGAGTTCATTGTGTTTCATCACTTTCAGGATTGCTTCCGGGTCTTTCCGTTCCACATAATCGAAATAGATCATCGGCGCCAAATATCCTGGCACGTCATCTTCACGCTCAAAACCGAGGATCTCCTTTTCAACGACGGAGAGCTTAATGCGGTCTAGTCTCCCTTTCCACATTCTCCTGGCGGCATGATAAAGGTCAAAATGGGCAAACGCCGGGAGCTTCGGCACATGTTCGCGGACGAGCGTATGCCTTGTCTTTACTTGCGGCCAGTCGAAGGATTTGCCGTTATAAGAGACAAGCGTCGTATAATCTGCAGATTCAAGGAAACTTTTATAGAGCGCGACCTCGTTTCCCGGCTCAGGGAGAAAATGCTGCTTTACGGTCACTTTTCCGTCCGTCACCCGTGCGTGCCCGAGAAGGAAGATGACGTTTCCTGTTCCGCCTCCGAGGCCCGTCGTCTCCGTATCAAAGAAAAATAAATCTTGCGGGTTATATCCATAACCAGATAAATCATGCTGAAAGCCTGACCCTTCCCAAATCTCCATCGCTCTTGGGAAATCCGCGAAGCGATAGTTTCCATGAAGATGATCAAGCGGATACGTTGTCTCCTTGATCAGACATGTCTGGCCTTCCGCCTCGTATTTGCGGACTCCGGCCTCCTGCCAACGTTCATGAAGCGGAGGACCGGCAGGCGGAGCTGCAGCCGCCGGCCGGACATCCTTTTTTTCTCCGTCCCTTGCAATCTGCGTTTTAAAACGGGCTAGCTTGTTTTTCATCGCCATTAATGCGCCTCTTTCCCGGCGGCCGGAGCTTTGCCAAGCAGCCCGTCAAGGAGTCGGACGGCGAGCGACTTTGCCCGGATGGTCGCCGTATCCGTGCCGATGCAAGAAGGGCAGCCGGAGCGGCATGGGCAGCCTGCGATCATACTTCTTGCTTCAAGCACAATCTCTTCGGCCCTGTCATACACTTTCTCGCTCAGGCCAATCCCTCCCGGATACTGGTCATAAATGAACAAGGTCGGCTTTTCATTATGATACGCCTTTACTTGCGGAACGACCTGGATATCGGCAGGGTCACACATCGCGAACAGCGGGATAATCGCCCGCAGTGCATGGGCAGCCCCCATCAGCCCATATTCCAGGTCCTCCATCTCCTCTTCACCGATGGCCCCTTCAAGCGAGAGCCAGGCCGCATTCGTATGGAGCTCGAGCTCCGGCAGGTGAATCGGCCCCGACCCGATGTTTTCATGTGTATCGAATTTGATCTTTTTGAAAATCGTCGCCATCGCGTTCACCGTTACATCGCCGTAGCCGGCTTCTGCTCCCTGCATTCTTCTCTTTTTGTCTTCTTCCAAGACGCGGAGCCCGACAGCAAGATTTGCATCGGTATAATAATCGACGTCAACTTCCCTGACGTATGCCTTCTTTTCCTCCCAATCCAAGTATTCCACCTGGAATTGGATGCCTTGATGGAGATAGATCGCTTCATCATGCAGCAAGGTCATGGCGCTGAACGTATCCATCTCCCCGATCACTTTGGCATTCCCTGTATCCGAGCGGTCGATGATGACGACGTTTTCCTGGGCCGCTGACCGGAGGCTGATATTATGGGCCGGAAAAGAATCGTTCATCCAATGCCATTTATTCTGGCTGAAATGGAGCACTTGCTCTTCCGTCAGAAAATCGAGCAGATCTTCGATATCCTCACCGCCAAATGTCTCCCCCTCACTGAAGGGCAGCTCGTATGCGGCGCATTTTACGTGGTCAGCTAAAATGATCAGGTTATCCGGATTGAGTCTCGCCGTCTCCGGTGACTGGTTGAAGAAATATTCAGGATGCTCGATCACATATTGGTCAAGCGGTGCCGAGCTTGCGACCATGATGACAAGAGACTCGCCCATCCTTCTGCCGGCACGTCCCGCCTGCTGCCAGGCACTGGCAATTGTGCCCGGATAACCGGTCATGATGCACACTTGCAGCTGGCCGATGTCGACGCCGAGTTCAAGTGCGTTCGTGCTGACGACTCCGTAAATCTCGCCTTTTCTTAAGCCCGCTTCGATTTCTCTTCTTTCCGTCGGTAAATAGCCGCCCCGGTATCCCCGAATCGCCTTCGGGCCTAGCTTCCTAGAAATGAGCTCCTGTAAATACGTCAGGATGATTTCGACCCGGACTCTGCTTCTCGCGAAAATAATCGTCTGAACGCGATTTTTCAAAAACTCGGAAGCGAGTCTGCGCACCTCAAGCGTCGCGCTCTTGCGAATGTTCAGCTGCGTATTGACGATCGGCGGATTATAGAACACAAAATGCTTTTTCCCTGACGGCGCACCGTTCCGGTCGATCAGTTTCATCGGCTCGCCCGTCAGCATTTCCCCAAGTTCCTGCGGGTTGGCGATGGTCGCGGACGTACAGATGAAGACAGGATCGGAACCGTAAAAGCGGCAGATCCGCTTCAGCCTCCTGATAACATTGGCCACATGCGAACCGAATACTCCGCGGTATATGTGAAGTTCGTCAAGGACGACATATTGCAGGTTTTCAAACAGGGCGACCCATTTCGTATGATGTGGCAAAATAGCAGAATGGAGCATATCCGGATTGGTGATGACAATATTCCCTGCTTTCCGGATTTTCTGGCGGATATTTGCCGGCGTATCACCGTCATAGGTATAGCTGTTGATTGTGAGTTCCCCCGCATCAATGATGTCATTCAGTTCACTCATCTGGTCCTGGGCGAGCGCTTTTGTCGGAAAAATATAAAGGGCCCGCCCGGACGGATTTTCGAGCAGATCATGCAGGACAGGCAGATTGTAGCAAAGCGTTTTGCCTGAAGCGGTCGGAGTGACCGCCGTGAAGCTTCTCCGGCTCATTGCCGCTTCAAAGGCGTCAGCCTGATGCGTATACAATTGGCCGATTCCCCTTCCCTCCAGCGCCTTTTTCAGCTCCGGCTGAAGGGATGCAGGAAGCGGACTGAAAGCAGCTGACTTTTCCGGCAGCGTCCTCCACGATACAAATTGCTCTTTATAATAAGGATCTTGTTGCAGATCATATATGATTTGTTCAAGATTGGATCTTCCTAGCAAGAATCTCACCTCTATCTATTATCATAACGAATAAACGTTCGTTTTCATAGAGGGAATTCATCGGTGCCGCAGACTTTTAGCCAACCCCCATCCCCGCTGCAGCAACCTTCAGGGCACGTCAGCAATGAACTTTTTCACCAAGATGTTCATAGAATAGTATAGCTTATAAATTAAGGAGGAAACGGCATGTCCAGTGAGGAGAAACGCATCCCCGGGAAAGATGTTCGCCCGGCAGACCCATTTGGGCACATGATGAAAGCGATGAATGACTTTTTTATTGAAAGAAACGGGCAAAGAGGGATTCTCGAACATATTGATGAATTCTTCGGCAACCCGCGCAGGATGGGCAGCTTCACCGTCGAGCTGGAAGAGAATGAAGATGAGTATGTCGTAAAGGCGCTTCTCCCGGGTATAAAAAAAGAGCAAATTGACATCGAGGTGCTGGACAATCAGCTTGCCATCCACGTCTCCCATGCGGAACGCCTCGAATTGGAAAACAAGGAGACCAAAACCTACTCCAGAAGCGAAAAAGCAAAGCGGATGTCCCGTCTTATACCATTTTATAAACCTGTATCGGTCAAAGCGATCAAAGCGAGCTATGACAATGGACTTTTGAAAATCATTGTCCCGAAAAAAAGAGGGAAGAGAATCAATTTCTGAAAAACAATGACTGTTTCATGCAAAAAGCCTTCTGCAAATTCCGACTCCCCTAATGGCGATCGGATTGCAGAAGGCTTTTTCATGGGTATGGCGTCCGGCTGCCATCCTCTTTATACTTTAAAAATGCTTGTCAGTCCCTTTGCCATCGAGCCCACCTGATTCAGGGCGCTCACCATCTGGCCGGCAGTGTTCACCATTTTGCTCAGGTCCAAAGAGCCATCTTGCGATTTGAAGGACTGAAGAATCGAATTTCCAGGCGGCTTAATCGCGCCGGGTTTAGGATACTGGCCACCCGGGACTCCCCCTTGGAACTTCATTGCAAAGGGATGCTCAGGACCGGACTGCAGCGGGTTCTGAAACAGCTGCGGCTTGGATGACGGATAGGCATTGCTGTATGGCACATTCTGCGGAGGATAACCCCCGTACGGCATCACGGCATTGTAATTCCCAATCGGAAACCCCTGCGGATGCTGCGGATACTGCGGGAAGGGATAAGGGCCCGGCTGTGCCTGCATATATGGATTAGGAAAACCAGATCCGTATGGAG
Organism: Lederbergia sp. B243.17; assembly: GCF_057657925.1. Taxonomy (NCBI): domain Bacteria; kingdom Bacillati; phylum Bacillota; class Bacilli; order Caryophanales; family Bacillaceae; genus Lederbergia; species Lederbergia sp. B243.17. The sequence goes on along the minus strand of NZ_JBWBKF010000037.1, from coordinate 55,958 downwards.
GGTTGCCATAGTATTGGTTCAAATAATGCATACGCCCAACCTCCTGACTCATTTAGTACAGCGTATGCCCAATACTGTAACTTTGTGAGGGAGCAGTGTTAATCCTCCAATAAAAGTCCATGCAGGCTTTCGAGTACATACTCCACCGATTGGATATGACTCTGAAATTTTTTCAGACTTGTTTCCGGGTAAAATGCCCTGACGGATACCATTTGAATATTCTCGGCTGTATTATGAATTTGCATCGGATACAAATTTTTCGGCCTTTTTTTCGCCAGCCATAACGAAGCGAGTTGTTCCCATTCATCTGCCGCTTCTTTTACTTTGTCGGCAAATGGCTTGACCTGCGTATAGAAATCACCCTTCTTCCCTGTTTCACGGGCCCTCTCATAATGTTCCCGCGCTTCCGTGTTATAGGAAAGCAGCTGTTCGGTCAGGCTTTTTAATTTTTGCTCTTCCACACTGGTTCACTCCTTTGTTGTTAAATGTACCATAAAATGAAAGCAGCAGCCCGCGAGCAGGCTGCTGAACCATTTCATATTACAACAAAGCGAGTACAGGGGCATCCTTCAGGGGGCGTCCCGCTTTTTGTCCCGCCGACTGTAAATTATTCTCCACTCGAAGTTCACGCTTTCTTATAGCGGAGCGGAGGTGTGCCGCTTCCCCGCCGGCTTTCTCTATAATTGCCATCTCCAGTCTATCCAGTTCGCGTTCAATCGATTCCAGTCTCTCTAAAACGTCTGTTCTTGTCATCGTCTTGCCTCCATTCCGGCTTTTATACTCTAATTCTCCTTGTTTCTCCGGTCTCCTCCCCCCTTGACAAAACTAGAACGGATTCGGCAAACAAAGTGCCCGTTCCCGCTTTATTTTTTCTCCATTCGACAAGGGTTATTTCTCCCGGTTACGGTATTGTTGCCATTCATAGAGAAGCCGGAGCTGCCTTCTCCGCTTTTCATACCATGCTGTTTTCGCAGCAGGTTCTTTCAGCGGCGGCTCCCGGAACCATTGTTCACGGATCCGAGTAGACGCGGACCAGTCATCAGTGCTTTCCATATGATGCTCGATGATCGGCACGGCCACCCGCAAATAAGGGGTGTCTCTCTTGCAGCCAGATTTGTATTTCTCATAGTCATGCCTAGATCCAGTGTGCTCATTCTTCTTGGCAAACGCGAGAAATAGCGGATGGAGAGAAGAATCGAACAGAATGCGGGCGAGCCGAAGCCCGAGATCGATCCGATTTTCTTTGTCGGCAAAACCGGTCACATTCTGGCCGTATAGCTCCCCTCGCATTGTAGGGAAAAGAACGGCATTCCACTGGATTTTTTCCTGGAGGATAAACAGCGGCGAGCGGAACACCTTTCTCTTATAATAAGGATGCTTTAGCACCGGCTCCTCGATTTTATGCTGCTCATTAATAATTAATGCGTTCATGAGCCGATCCTTCCCACCGCTTTTGTAAAAGTGCTGCCACTCCGTGTACATAAAATCGGAAATGTGAAATTTCTTCAGTAAGTGAAACAAATTGCGGTCCATTTTCGTCGAATAGTGATAGAGGAGCAATTGTGGATAGGCATCTTGAAAAATGAGCCAATTTGCCCGTTCATATGTCAGGAGCAGCTGTTTTCTTTTGCTTCGGGGAAGCAGGCTCGTGAACAAGGGAGAATACAAATCACATATATTCCAGCCCGCATTACGCGAGACCATCGAGGCTAGAAATGCCCATTTGATCTCCGGATGACGGAGAAAAAAAGAAAAATAGGCATTTGTCCGTGAAATATTATCGACATTCCGGGCAAACACTTGTTTTTTAATCAGCGAAACAACCTCTTCATCCGACAACTGTTTTCTGGAAAACATTTCCGGCACCTCCCTTGCTTCAATTGTTGCTCAACCATATGTCCGCGGGCAGTTGGACGCAGTTGGCAGACATTATGGAAACTCTTTTGACAGTGCTCTCTTTACTGGCTTATTCAAAAAAGTGGCGTTATCTCGCATAAGCAGTTATTATGTCAAACGGGCGAAACAAGCGAGGCTGGACGAGTTGCTCATTTTAAAACAAACCTAAAGACTCAGAAGGAAACTGCAACGGAGACAAGCAATCGCTCGGTGTCGTGCAGTACAAGGATGCAATGTTGCAAAAGCAAGCGGTATCCTGCATGCAAAGAAAAAAATCCCTGTTTGTTCGTATAGCGTGCGAAGGGAGCCGTTTTTTTATACTCCCCGGATGGTATGATATAATCGATCGTGTGAGGTGGAGCCACTATGGAGTTTCATTATCCGGGCGGCAAAAAATATACCGCTAAACCGGAGAAGGAAAAAAAGAGAGAAAGCAAGCCGTCTTTCGGCAAAAGGGGAATGACCCTGGAGGAGGATTTGAATGAATCGAACGCTTTTTACTTGGCGGCCGGCCTGGCAGTCATCCATAAAAAGCCGACCCCAATCCAAATTGTCCAAGTAGATTATCAGAGTCGGAGCACAGCTGTTATAAGAGAAGCCTATTTCCGCCAAGCATCAACGACGGACTACAATGGCGTATGGAACGGAAAATATATCGATTTTGAAGCGAAGGAAACACAGAGCGGGACCTCTTTCCCGTTGAAGAACTTTCACGAACACCAGATCCGCCATATGGAAAAAGTGCTCGAACAAGAGGGGATCGCTTTTGTCATCATCCGCTTCGCCAAAACAAATGAACTCTACCTCTTGGAGGCAGAAAGGCTGCTTCACTACTGGGTTCGAATGATCAAAGGCGGAAGAAAATCGATTGCAAAGCAGGAACTGGACGAGAACGCCTATCCGCTGAAATACGGCTATCAGCCGCGGATCGATTATTTACAGGCTGTTCAAAGCATCTGGTCCTAATCACAACACAGGAATTTCATAATTGAAAGTGAGGAAAACTGCATATGGCAGATCAATATAAAACGAGAGAAGAAAGGCGAAAGCAGCAGTCCAACCGCGCTCAAAAGCAAAAACCAAAGCCGAAACGCAAACGCGGCGGACTGTTCAAGAAAATTATCCTTGCCCTCTTTATCATCGGGCTTGCCGGAGTCATTGCCGGCGCAGGCGTTTTCGCTTATTATGCGAAAGATGCTCCAGATATTGACGATAAAATGCTCGCCGACCCGATCGCATCCGAAGTGCTTGATATGAACGGCAAACCGTATACGATGCTTGGATCCGAAAACCGGGACTATGTAGACTATGATGACATTCCAAAAGAAGTGGAAGACGCAGTCCTTGCAACAGAGGACGTCCGCTTCTACAAACACGGGGCAATCGATATCAGAAGGCTTGCCGGTGCCGTTCTTGCCAACGTTACGAGAGGCTTCGGCTCGGAGGGTGCCTCTACCCTGACCCAGCAGGTCGTCAAGCGCTCCTTCCTTTCCGATGAAAAGACATTGAAGCGGAAGGCGCAAGAAGCGTGGCTTGCCGTTAAGCTGGAGAAAAAGTATTCAAAACAGCAGATTTTTGAGATCTATGTGAATAAAATTTATTACGGCAACGGCATCCATGGGATCGAAACAGCTTCTAAATACTATTTCAACAAAGAGCTGAAAGACCTGACGCTGACAGAACGGGCATTTTTGGCCGGTCTCCCGCAGCGGCCGAACGGATACGACCCATATGAAAATCCGGAACTCGCCGATAAGCGGAAAGACATCGTCCTCTCTCTCATGAAGCAGCACGGAAAAATTACAGAACAGCAAATGAAAGAGGCAAAGGCCGTTTCCGTCATGGACACCCTCGTACCGGAGGACCAGAACCAGACGATTGCCTCAAAATATGACTCCTTCATTGATCAGGTAATCCGTGAAGTCGAAAAAATGGGCGACTACAATGTTTTTTCCGACGGGCTGAAGATTTATACGACAATCGATCCGGAAGCACAGGAATTTACCGATAAAATGATGCTGACAGATGAAGTGATCCAGTACCCTGATGAAAAAATGCAGGCTGGTATCGTCCTGATGGACACGAAATCCGGCGAAGTCCGTGCCATCGGCGGAAACCGCAACAAAGAAGTTAAGCGCGGACGCAACTTTGCTACCCAGCTGACGGAACGGAATCCGGGCTCGACGATCAAACCGATCCTCGACTATGGCCCGGCAATTGAATATTTGAATTGGTCAACCTATGAGCAGATTGTCGATGAACCATATAAGTACTCAAATGGCACACCGGTAAACAACTTTGACCAGAGACATCTTGGGCAGATGTCGATCAGGGAAGCACTCTACCGTTCAAGAAATATACCGGCACTGAAGGCGTTTGAAGAAGTCGGTTCCGAAAAGGCGATGGAGTTTGCGTCCAATCTCGGATTGGACCTGAAAGCCGGAGGAGATTCAGCTTCCATCGGAAGTGTCACGAATATCTCTCCGATGCAGCTGGCAGCGGCCTATGCAACATTCGGCAATAGCGGCATTTATAATGAGCCGCACACCATCACCAAAATCGTCCTCCGCGATGGGGAGACGGAAGTGAAAAATAAAGTCGCCCAAAAGTCGGCGATGAAGGATTCGACAGCCTATATGATCACCGACATGCTGAAGGACGTCCTGTCGAACAAGCAAGGCGCGACAGGCAAGCAGGCGATCATCCCAGGCCTCCCTGCCGCGGGCAAGACCGGAACGACAAACTACAGTTCCAAGGAAATAGCAGATTATAATCTGAATCAACGAACCGATGTACCGGACTCCTGGTTTGCAGGCTACACAACAAATTACTCAGTGGCCGTCTGGACCGGATACGAAAACAGAAAAACGCCGGTGTCTGGCGATGAGCAAAAAATCGCCCAGCGGATGTATCGAAGCCTGATGGAGAAGGCATCAGCCAATGTCGACACTCCTGACTTCAAGATGCCGTCCAGCGTCGTTAAGGCAGCGGTGGAAAAAGGATCGAATCCGGCAAGCAAACCGAGTGCGCATACACCGAAGGACCAGATCGTCTATGAGTTGTTCGTCGCAGGCACAGAGCCGAAGCAAGTATCGAAAAACTTCGATGAAATCGAAGCCCCTTCTGTCACCGGCGAATTCAGGCAGGCGGAAAATGAAGTGGCGTTTTCCTGGAATTATTCAGGTGATAGCGAAGAATATATTGAGTATGACGTCTCCATCACAGTGAACGGGGAAACCCATTCGCTCGGAAAGACGGATGATACCGAATATACCATCCAGAATGTCCAGCCTGGCGAGACGTATACAATTGAAGTGACCGCCCTCGTAGATGGCCAGAGGAGCAAACCAGGCAGAACGAGCGTAACTGTTCCAGATCTCATCGATGATGAAGACAACGGCAATACACCGGATGACGAAGGCATTGAAGAAGAAGATCCGGATGATGATGAAGGACAGGGAAATCCTGATATGAACAACGGCCAGCAGCCGCCGCAGGATAATAGCGGCCAGCCAAACGGTGATGGCAGTCAAGAACAGCCCGGAAACAATGGCAATCCGAATGGGAACCAAGGTGAAGGCAATTCGGGCAATAATAACGGCGGCTCCGACGCGGGCCAGGACGGAGGGCAAAGCAGCAATTCCTCTCAGAACAATGGTTCAAGGACCGGTAGAGGATCGTAACCGTACTGTGGACTAACAATAAAGCAGGAGGAGAAAAACAGCATGTTTTTCTTCTCCTGCTTTTTTCTTTGATGGGTAGTCGAGGCGGCTTACCCAATCCGTTCAGAGGCCATCGGCAATTTCTAAAATATCCCCCCTCTCTTTCATTTCATGCGAAAAGCGAATACTATATGTATCGCTGACATGGTCTATGGGATTGTCAGGAAGCACTCTTCTCTTTTTTTGCTTATAAAGAAAAACGGAGCTATCCAGACATCAGTTACCACTGACTTTCTGGACAGCCCCGTTCTATTTTAATGCTTGCCGGTTTCTTCTTTGTTTTTCATCCGCTTTTTCCCTTCCCTGCACAGTGTCAGCAAAGGGCAGACTTGGCATTGAGGGTTTTGTGCCTTGCAATGATACCTGCCGAAAAAGATCATTCGGTGGTGCGTGATCGACCATTCCTCTGCAGGAATTTTACGCATCAGCGTCTTCTCCACTTCCAGCACACTGTCCTTCCACCTGCAGAACGCAAGGCGTTTGCTTACCCTTTCCACATGCGTGTCAACGGCGATGGCCGGGACACCGAATGCGACGGAAACGACGACATTTGCCGTCTTTCTGCCGACGCCTGGAAGCTTGACAAGCTCATCCCTCTCAGCGGGAACCTCTCCGCCGTATTCATCGATCAGCATCCGGCAAAGCTTTTGGATATTCTTTGCCTTATTGCGGAACAGGCCGATCGAACGGATATCGTTTTGCAGCTCCTCAAGCGGAACGGCCAAATAATCTTCCGGTGTTTTGTATTTCTGAAAAAGCTGTTTCGTCACTTTGTTGACGAGCGCGTCTGTACATTGCGCCGATAGCGCCACGGCAATCACCAATTCGAATGGATTGCTGTGCACCAGCTCACAGTGAGCATCAGGGAACATCTTCCCCATTTCATCGAGACAAAAGCGGATCTGCTGCTTATTTAACATTTCTTCACCTGCCTTGCCTTTAAGCGATCAGACTTACTGTTCCAGCCAATTATAGAAAGGCGCCTCAGCACGCGCGGTTGTCGGCTGGACCACAGGCTGGGTTTTCTTGCGGAATTTCATACTGTGTACCCTCGCCTGCTCGATTGTCCTGACGCCATTTTTCTTCCACTCGAATAAAATCCGGTCGATATAGCGGAAATTGATTTTACCCGACAAAACCGCTTCTCTGAGGGCTGCTTTGATCAGGAGCGGATCCTGCCCGTCCTGGTCAATCCACATCGCCAGTGATTCGCATTCAATCGGCGATAGCGGCCGGCCGAATTCTTTCTCGAAAATTGTATACAGGTCGCTTTCCTCCGTCATGACAGCCTGAAGATCGGACTCCCGTTTCTCACGGTTTAGCAAATCAATCAGTTTCACCCACAACGGAGTGAGCGAATATTTTTCAAAACGGATTCCCTCTTCCGCCCCTTCTTCGATGCCGACAAGTTCCTGCTGAACCAACTTTCTCAAAATCGCAGAGCATTCTCCCGCCGTAATCGTCATCCGCTCGGAAATCTGTTCGGGGGTCGGGAAGTCCTGGCCTTTTGATTGGAAGGACACGATATGCAGGACAAGGCCCAACTCTTTTTCATTCAAGCCAAGATGCACGTATCTTTCCAGCAGCAATTGCGGAACCTGGACCGTCCCTGCCTCTATCCATGAAAGGATAAACTCCTTATCCATACCCAACACCTCCACTTTCAGTTCAATCGTTCTGACTATCCGATGGGAAAGCCACGCACTGCGCGTACGTGGCCGATGATGTTATGGATATAAGCGATTCAAAAGTCTAGGGAATGGAATTGTTTCGCGGACATGGTCTACTCCTGAAAGCCAGGCAACCGTACGCTCAAGGCCGAGACCGAAGCCCGAATGGGGAACGGCACCGAATTTGGCGATGTCCAAATACCATTGATAAGAATCGAGCGGCAGATTATGCTCTTCGATCCGTGACTTTAACAGTTCATAATCATAAATCCGTTCGGATCCGCCGATGATTTCACCGTATCCTTCCGGCGCGATCATGTCTGCACAAAGCACAACATCATCACGCTCTTTGTCCGGCTGCATGTAAAATGGCTTGATCTTCGTTGGATATTTTGTGATAAACACCGGAAGATCATAATGGTCCGCAATCGCTGTTTCATGCGGCGCCCCAAAGTCATCTCCCCATTCAATATCATTGAATCCTTCCTGATGAAGGAATTCAATCGCCTCGTCATACGAAATTCTCGGGAAAGGAGCCTTGATTTTCTCAAGCTTGGACGTATCGCGTCCAAGGCGCTCGAGTTCCAGCTTGCAATTTTTAAGAACGGACTGGGCAAGATGGGCCACATACTCTTCCTGCACCTTTAAGCTGTCCTCAAATTCATAAAACGCCATTTCCGGCTCAATCATCCAGAACTCGATCAGGTGGCGCCTTGTTTTCGATTTTTCAGCACGGAAAGTCGGTCCGAATGAAAACACTTTGCCCAGCGCCATCGCGGCGGCTTCCATGTAAAGCTGCCCGCTTTGCGACAGGAAGGCATCCTCATCGAAATATTTGGTATGGAACAGCTCAGTCGTTCCTTCAGGCGCACTGCCGGTCAAAATCGGCGGGTCGACCTTGACGAACCCGTTTTCGTTGAAAAACTCATATGTAGCGCGGATGATTTCATTTCTAATTTTCATGACCGCATGCTGGCGGCGGGAACGAAGCCATAGATGGCGGTGGTCCATCAGGAATTCGGTTCCGTGCTCTTTTGGCGTGATCGGGTAATCATGGGATTCATGGATCACTTCCAGGCCGGTTACGAGCAATTCGTATCCGAACGGTGAACGGCTGTCTTCCTGAACAGTTCCTGTCACATACATGGAAGATTCCTGGGTAACGGACTTCGCTGCCTGGAACACTTCTTCCGGCACATCGCTTTTGACGACGACGCCTTGGATAAAGCCTGTACCATCGCGAAGCTGAAGGAAGGCAATCTTCCCGCTCGAACGTTTATTGGCCAGCCAGGCACCAAGCTTTACTTCCTGGCCGACATATTTATGCACTTCTGCTATTGTCGTTTTCACTGTAAACATCCTTTCAACATCTTGCTGTCATTGACCATTATACAGGCAGCCTGTCCGATAAACAACACTTGGAGGGTAGAAGGCGCAGCTTATGGCCCCGCCTCCCTGCGCCTGAAATCCTGTTCATTGCCCGCCCTTTTCCTTTACATACCGGGCGATACGCTCGACCGCTTTCTCAAGCATTTCAAGGGATGCCGCATACGACAGGCGGATGTTATCCGGCGTGCCGAAGCTTGATCCCGGGATGACGGCGACAAGGGCTTCTTCGAGCAGCCCGCTCACGAAGCCGTCCACATCCGAGAAGCCGGATTGTTTCGCTGCTTCGCTCACATTCGGATACAGGTAAAATGCTCCTTGAGGTTTAACGCAAGTTACCCCTGGAATGGCTGTCAGTTTTTCAAAAATGATATCCAGTCTTTCCTCGAATGCCTGGCGCATCTCTTCAACGGCTGTTTGCGGACCTTCATACGCTTCAATGGCCGCATATTGTGAAGTCGTTGTCGGGTTGGATGTCGAATGGCTGGCAAGGTCGGTCATTGCTTTAATCAACGCCCCGTTTCCTGCTGCGTATCCGATTCTCCAGCCTGTCATCGAATGAGATTTCGACACGCCGTTGATGATGACGGTCGCTTCCTTCAGCTCAGGAGAAAGCTGGGCGATCGAAATGTGCTTGTTTTCACCGTAAACAAGTTTTTCATAGATTTCATCCGAGACGATGACAATATTATGCTTTAAGCAAATATCGCCAAGCGCCTGCAATTCGTCGGCATTGTACATCATGCCCGTCGGGTTGCTCGGGGAATTGATAATGATCGCCTTCGTTTTTTCCGTAATTGCCTGTTCAAGGCCTTCCGGTGTCAGTTTGAACCCGTTCTCCTCTTTCCCCTCAGCATAGACAGGCACTCCGCCGGCAAGCTTCACCTGCTCCGGATAGCTGACCCAGTAAGGAATCGGAATGATCACTTCGTCCCCTTCATTGAGGAGCACTTGGAACAATGTATAAAGGGCATGCTTTGCGCCATTGGCAATCATGATTTCAGAAGGCTTATAAGTAATGCCTTGATCTCTTTCGAACTTGGCGGCGACAGCCTTTTTCAGGGCAGGAAGTCCGCTCGCAGGCGTGTATTTTGTCTGCCCTTCCTTCATCGATCTATGCGAGGCCTCGATGATGTTGTCCGGCGTATTAAAGTCCGGCTCCCCTGCTCCAAGGCCGATAATGTCCTGTCCTTGCTCTTTCAGTTCTTTCGCTTTTGCAGTGATTGCCAGTGTAGAGGATGGTGTCAGCGCCTCAACCCGGCTTGCCAATCTAATTTCCATTGTACCCCTGCTTTCCTTATAAGTTCTCGATTTTCCGCCACCATTGGCCGGTTTCAAAATGAATATAATAATAGTTTAAACTGTCATCCTGGTCCAAGTACGAGATTTCCCAGACAGGCAGCTTTTCTTCCATGCCAAGGCGGACGGCAAGTATTTCCTTCGGGTTCTCCTCTGCTTCCAGCTTTTTTACAGCATCGTTCTCTGATATGCCATCAGAGAGTTTCTTGACGATGATCTTCCCGCTTTTTCCGGAAGGAACCCAGGCGGCATAGCCCTTACCGTCCTTGCCTTTTCCCACCAATGTGACGTAGGAGTCCTGGCCGTTATAAAAGTAGACTTTGTCGACCTTGGCCAATTCCGTCTCTTTCAGCGCGGTGCTGACCGCCTTTTTCTCGGCATCCGAAAACGGCTCCCTTGCCTTCGCATAGACAGCAACAGCACTGGCTCCTGCGAAAACAACAATGATTACGGCGATCCAAATCCATTTTTTCATGTTACATTCCTCATTACGTCCGATAGATGGTGAATATGGCGACGTCCTGCTCCTCGCGGTCAAGCGCAAGGCCGAACATCAAGTCTCTCTCTTTCAGCGTCCTGTTCAGTGCATCAACGATCTTATAAAGCTCCGGCTGATATTGAATCCGTACCGTCGAGAGCACTTCCACTTTGCTGTCCATCAATTTTCCTCCCTGCTATGAGAGCATCTGCACTCATGCTGTAAACTGTATCGCAATCAACAAATCTTCCCCTTATTATATAAGAGGCTGGGTCCTTTGTTCAATCTGATTTTCTGTGCCGGACCGGTGAACTTTTTCCGTCAGAGCCATTTTTCCATCAAATCGGCCAGCTTGTTCAGCGGACCGCGTTCAACTGGAATATCCGGGATCGAGCGGAGAAAATATTTACCATAGGAAGTCGTGTCGATTCTCCTGTCCAGCACCACGATAATGCCTCTATCCTTCTCTGAGCGAATCAGCCTGCCGAATCCTTGTTTAAAGCGGATGACCGCTTCAGGAAGCGAGTATTCCCTGAAAGCATTCTTGCCTATCTTTTGGAGTGCTTCGCTTTTCGCCTGGGCAGCAGGTTCATCGGGCGGCGAGAAAGGCAGACGCACCATGACAAGGCAGGAGAGATCTTTCCCGGGGACATCGACCCCTTCCCAGAAGCTGTTCGTCCCAAAGAGGACCGCCTTGTTGAACTGCTGGAAACTTTTTGTCAATCTTGCCCGGCTACCGCCTGTAATCCCTTGTGCCAGAAGCACATATTCATCAAGAGAGCCGCTTTCTTTCAGCAGGCTGTGCGTCTTCCTCAGCATGTCATACGACGTGAACAGGACGAGCATCCGCCCGTCGGCTGCATCAGCGAGTGCGATAATATGGTTTGCGATCGCTTCAATATACTCATCGCCGGAAGCTGACTTTATGTCCGGCATATCACTGGAGATCATCAGCTTCGCCATCGTTTTGTAGTCATATGGGGATTCAATTCTTTCCCTTATCAACGGGAGTCCTTGGAGCCCTAGCTCCTCAACCATGTAATCGAAGGAATCGCTGACCGTTAATGTCGCGGACGTCAGGATGACACTTTCTTTCTTGTGGAAAAATTCGGCCGAGAGCTTCTTTGCCGGCGAAATCGGCTGCGCATGAAGCTGCAGCGTATTCGGCAGCATTCTTGTATCGCCTTCCAGCCAGATGACGGATTCCGGCTCAGGCGAGATGATGAAGCCTTTTAAGCCCTCTCCGATGACTTTCCAATCCTTTCTGAAGCCTTGCACTTCCTCAAGCAAAGCGAGTTCGGCCATGGTCATCTTCTCGACATCGGCTCTGATCATACGTAGCCGATCCTCAACCGCTGTCAAAATGCCGCGCTGGCCGCTCAAAACGCGTTCAGCGCACATCCTGATCGCTTCCCATGACCGCTTTCTGCGGACGAAATCCGTAATGCGCACTTGCTGCTTCGGCTGTTTGAATTGGCTGCTTGCCTGCTGGTCGATGAAAACCTTGCTGATCTGCATGAACAATTCATCGACTTCCGTCTCCAAATCATGGACAGTATTTTCCAGCTCGAAAAAAGATACATCGGCTTTCAAATCTCTCGCTTTAATAATTTGTTCAAGGCGGAACAGCAGCTGACGCTTTTCATTTGTGCCGAGACGGCCAATCAAATATTTAATATTGCTGTATTCCAGCTGCCTGCCTAGGCCTTTCTGGGCAGCGGTCCTAAGCTGGTGCGCCTCGTCAATGACCGCACGCCGGTATATCGGCAGCAGCTGGTCCTCGCTTTCCATATCACGCAAAAGCATTGCATGGTTGGTAATGACGATATCCGATCGCAACGCCCGCTTCCTGGCATGGGCATAAAAGTCCCTCGTCTGCCACGGGTCCTTCACTTTGGCGTCAAAGCTTCCGTCATGCTTCATCCTCTGGCGGAACAAATTGCCTCCTCCTGAGAAGTTCAGCTCATCCATATCGCCCGTTTCCGTATCTAAAAGCCAAACGAGGAGCTGCATGCTCGCAAGGACGCTGTCATAATTGCACTCCAAGTCCTTCAGCGCCTGTTCAAACTTCAGAAGCGAAATGTAATTGCTTCTCCCTTTCAGGATCGAGGCCCTGAACGAAAAAGGCAGCAGTGACTGCAGCTTTTCAATTTCATTGTTCATCAACTGTTCTTGCATTTGGATTGTGTATGTACTGATCACGACCGGCTCTTTTGTAGAAACGGCATAATAGACGGCCGGCAGCAAGTAGCCGAATGACTTGCCGATCCCGGTCCCGGCTTCAATGATCGCATGTCGGTCCATATTGAACGCGTTATAAACTGTATCCATCAGTTTTAGCTGTCCGTCCCGATGCTGATAGCCGGCAAGACTTTCAAACAACTTGTCTTTTCCTTCAGCAGACACAGGGTATTCCGCCACTTCAGCCGATGGCGTATCCGGAAACTCGCTTTTCGTCTTGAGCGCGATGCCGCGATACACTTCCAAATAGTCCGGGAGCTTATCAAGCTTTTTTCTATTATTTTGCAGCAAGGACTCGAAAATCAAGTGGATGTCGCTCTTCATATGAATCGCAAGTTCCGATAATTTTTCGAGTGTCACCATCGGCAGTCCTCCCGCCCGGTCGATCAAAAGCAAGAGAAGCTCTGCCGTGACAAGCGCATCGCTGTCGGCCTGGTGCGGATTAACATGCGACAACTCGAGCCCCTCCGATAACTCGGACAGCTTGAAGCTCGGAGATTGCGGCATCATGATTTTTGCGAATTCCACTGTATCGATCGTATCCAGTTCAGGAAGATCACACCCTGCAGCCTTCATCTCGCTCTGTAAAAAGCCGAGATCGAATGAAACATTGTGGGCAACGAATACCGCATCCTTAAGCAATTCCTGCATCGTTGGTGCAATCTCTGAAAAAGAGGGCGCATCCGCGACCATCCCATCGGATATGCCTGTCAATTCCTCGATGAACAAAGGAATCTGCACACCGGGATTGACAAAGGTTGTATACTGGCCAGCGATGGTACCGTCGACAATCGTGACGGCTGACAGCTGGATGATTTTATCGCCCTTGTAATGTGCATTGCCGGTCGTTTCCAGATCTACCACTACAAATTTACGTGACACCTTCTTCACACCTTTAAAAAAACAAAGCACTCGGCTGTTTTTTTCTTATTCAATCGCTCACCCCAATTGTATCATATCCCCTTTTCAATCCACTACAAATCAGCTAAAAAGGATTTGGGCAAATAACCTGTGACACAAAACTGAACAGCTCCGTCCAGAATGATATGACTGCAAGAAAATAATATTCTGAATAAATTATTATTGTTCACTTTACAACAGTGTGCGTCATACACTATAGTGAATACAGGAGATGATCACATGACAGATGCAAACGAACATATTGAAAAAATGATGCTGGAATTGCGGCGCGGCACCATTACAATCGGGGTCCTTAGCCAGTTATCAGAGCCTCAATATGGATATTCACTTGTGAAGATGCTTGGGGATAATGGCATCCAAGTTGAGCCGGGAACCCTTTACCCGCTTTTAAGAAGACTCGAGAAGCAGGGGTTGCTGAAGAGTGAGTGGGATACAGATGTGGCGCGGCCGCGGAAGTACTACGTATTAAGTGAAACTGGGCATGAAGTGTATCGGCTTTTATGCGTTGAATGGGAAGGAATCGTAAAGAGTTTGGACCACATAATCAACCGAAAAGGGGACGGAGAAAATGGAGTGGATTGAAAGATATGTTTACGATGTTACTCGAAGATTGCCGCAATCACAGAGGGAAGATGTAGAAAAGGAACTAAAGAGTTTAATTGCCGATATGCTGGATGAACGTGCTGGAGACGGGGAAGTAACAGAATCGCATATTGAAGAGGTTTTGCTGGAATTGGGCAATCCTGCGAAACTGGCGAAGCAGTACAGCGGAAAAAACAAGTATGTGATTGGACCAGTATTAATTGATCCCTATATGACGGTGCTTAAAATATCTCTACTCACTATGCTTATCGGCATGGGTATTGGATTTGTCATCAAAGTCTATACAGATCCAATTCATGTGATTGATCATTTTGTAAGTTTTATCGTGGAAGCGATCGTGTCGAGTATTCCTATAGGAATTGGCTGGGTAACGCTGGTATTTGGTTTGATAGAGTATTTTGGAAACATCAATGAACAAAAGTTTCCTTTTCAGAATGATTGGAAATTAGCTGACCTTCCGACTCTTCCGGATGCCAAAAGACAATTCAATCGCTCTGAACCGATTGCGGGTATTGTGTTTTTAATATTGCTCTTCATGATGTTTTCAAGTAAATATTTTGGAATCTTTGCTATTCATAATGGCGAGCTTGCTACAGTCATCCCATTTTTAAACAAAGAAACCATGTTAACATCGATGCCGGCGATCATTCTTATATTGGGTTTTGGTATTTTAAAAGAAGCGTTAAAGCTCGTATATGGACGATGGACAAAAAAATTGGTTTTGTACTCGACGATTATGAATGCGATTTCGATGGCAATTGTAATCTTGATGATGATCCAGTCGTCGTTTTGGAACCCGAATTTTATGAAGGAATTGTCGCAAGTCTATACTATTTCGGTTGGCAGCGATCAATACGAAACAATCCGAATGATTTGGGACACGTCCACTAAATTGTTTGTCGTCTCCCTGCTCATCGGGTTGGTTTGGGATATGATTAGCGGATTTTTTAAGATGCGCAAATCGGAGATGTAAAATGGTTCCGGTCTACTGGTTATTAACATAGAAAAAAGCTGCCCGGTCCGCCAAATTACAGCAGTCCGGACAGCGATCGCAAGCTTTGTCACGTGTAGATAGTCGCCTCAGGCTCATACGAAATCATTTCAACAATCTTATTGCCTTCGCCCATAAGCGCCACTTTCGGCTTGTGGTCTGCCACATTTTCCTCAGCGACGAGTGCATAGGAAACGATGATGACGATATCGCCAGGCTGAACGAGTCTCGCTGCCGCTCCATTCAGGCAGACAACGCCGGATCCCCGCTCCCCTTCAATAATATACGTCTCCAATCTAGCGCCATTGTTATTGTTAACAATCTGCACCTTCTCATTGGGCAGCATATCGACGGCATCGAGGATATCCCTGTCGATCGTGATGCTGCCGACATAATTCAAATTCGCCTCGGTCACCTGCGCCCGATGGATTTTTCCGTTCATCATTGTTCTGAACATACAGATTCCCCCTGAATCTTAAATCTCGATGATGATATTGTCGATCAATCTTGCCTTTGAAAATTTCACAGCTGCCGCAATCAAAATCTTTCCTTCCAGCCTGCTGATGCTTTCCAACCCCGGATAACTGAGCACCTCTGCGTAATCTACTTCGCCGCCTGTTGTCTCGCCGATCCTTCTGCGCAATGTTTCCGCAATCGCAGCCGCTGACCGTTCCCCTTTTTCGATTTCTTCCTTCACTTCCGTAAGGGAACGGAAAAGATTAGGTGCTTTTTCCCGTTCTTCCGGAGTCAAATAGACATTTCGCGAGCTTTTCGCCAGTCCGTCGCTTTCTCGGACCGTTTCAACACCGACAAGCTCCAGCGGGAAGTTTAAGCTCGTGACAAGCCCTTCAATCACTGCTACTTGCTGTGCATCCTTCAAACCGAAATACGCCCGGTCCGGCATCATGATGTGGAAGAGCTTTGTCAAAACGGTTACGACGCCGTCAAAATGTCCAGGCCTGCTTTTTCCGCAAAGCACGCCGGTCCGTGCCGACGCAGCGATCGTTACGGTCGCAGGATTCGGGTACATCTCTTCAGGTGCCGGATGGAAAAGACAGTCAACTCCCGCTTTTTCCGCGAGCTCCGCATCCCGCCCAAAATCACGCGGATACGCTTCAAAATCTTCATTCGGCCCAAATTGGAGAGGGTTGACGAAGATGCTCATGAACACGAGATCATTTTCCTCTTTCGCCTTCTTGACAAGGGTAAGATGGCCCTCATGCAAATACCCCATCGTTGGTACAAAGCCGATCGTTTTCCCTGCTTTTTTCGCTTTTATTGCTTCTTGCTGCATCGCAAAGACGCCATTAATAATTTCCACGGTCATTTTCCCCCATATAATAAAGCGAGCTCTTCTTCCTTCATCGTGAACGTATGTTTTTCTTCAGGAAAGACGCCGCCTCTCACTTCACTCACATATTGCCTGATGCCATCTTCCATAATGGTACCGACATCAACGTATTTTTTAACGAATTTCGGCACCCTGTCGACTCCAAAGCTGAGCAGGTCATGGTAAACGAGCACCTGGCCGTCCGTTTCCGCTCCGGCACCGATCCCGATCGTCGGAATGGACAAGCGGGAGCTGATTTCCGCTGCCAGCTGCCGCGGAATGCATTCAAGCACCAATGCAAATGCGCCGGCCCTTTCACATGCCAGTGCATCTTCAAGCAGCCGCTGTGCCGCTTCGCTCGTTTTCCCCTGCACTTTATAGCCGCCGAGCACGCCGGCAGTCTGTGGAGTGAGACCAAGATGGGCAACGACCGGTACACCCGCCGCTGTCAGTGCTGAAATTGTTCCAAGCACATCGCCCGCTCCTTCTACCTTCACTGCATGGGCTCCGCCGTCTTGCATCAGCTTTCTGGCAGACTGCATCGCTTCAGCAATGCTGATATGGTACGTCATGAACGGAAGATCAGCGACAATGAATGTATCACGTGCGCCCCGCTTGACCGCTTTTGTATGGTGGACCATGTCTTCAATGGTCACCGGTACAGTCGAATCATAGCCAAGAACGACCATGCCGAGCGAATCGCCGACGAGAATCATATCGACTCCCGCCTTTTCGGCGAGTTTTGCCTGCGGGAAATCATACGCCGTCAGCATGACGATCTTTTCACCCGCCGATTTCATCTTTGCAAAATCAGTTGTTTGAATCACGTTTCCTTCCTCCTTTTCAGTTAGAGGAGACGAATGTCCGAGCTATTCGGCTGGACAAGAATAAAAGAGACCTTCCCCAAAAAAGGCAGAAGGTCTCTGTCGCAGCTTCGATACTCGTTTCGGCCCTCTGTCCCAGTCCTATCGCGGATCAAGGCAGAATAAAATTAGTCATTGTTTTCACACGCAGGTGCAGTTCATCTGATACTGCCCACCATGATTATAGCAAAAGCGAACGTCTGTGACCATCAATTCATGTCAATGTCTGCCGAATAAATCCGATGGATTTCCCCTTCATCGTCTTCGATTAAAAGTACGCCCTCTTCCGTTATACCCATTGCTCTCCCGGTAATTTCCCCTCTGATTGTTCTTGCCGTGATCCTTTTGCCAATGCTTGCCGCATAGCTTTCCCAGATCAGCTTGATCGGCGTGAAACCTTTCTCTATGTATAAATCGTAGTATTTCTCAAAATAACGCAAAAAATGACGGACGATTTCAGCCCGGTCCACTTTATGGCCGCTTTCGAGGAAAAGGGAGGTGGCGATATTTCGGACTTCGGGCGGGAAATCATCCTCCTCCTGGTTGATGTTCATCCCGACACCAATCACTAAAAAGTGGATATGATCCGCTTCGCCGCTCATTTCCGTTAAAATGCCGGTGATTTTTTTCCCATTAAGCAAAATATCATTCGGCCATTTGATCGCAGCCGAAATGCCTGTCACGTCTTCGATCGCTTTGACGATTGCAACCGCTGCAATCAGCGTGAACTGAGGGGCCTGCTGGGGCTGCAGCCTGGGCCGGATGATCAGGCTCATCCAGATGCCTTTCTGTTTTCTCGAGTGCCAGCGCCTCGCCATTCTTCCCCTTCCGCCGGTCTGTTCCTCTGCAATCACAAGCATCCCCTCAGGAGCACCATTTTGTGCCAGCTCATGTGCCACGGTTTGAGTCGAGGTGACCGTTTCATGATAGCGGACGGATTTCCCGAGTCTTTTCGTCTGCAAATCATGTGTGATTTCCTCTTCTTTCAGACGATCAGGCGAAAACAGAAGCTTATACCCTTTTTTTCTTACTGCCTCGATAGCATATCCTTCTTCTCTCAGTTCCTCGATATGCTTCCAGACCGCGGTTCTCGAGCAGCCGAGTGCATCTGCCAGCGTCTGCCCGGACAAGTATGCGCCATTTGCATCTTTAAGAGAGGCGATTAATCGTCTCCGAATTGAAACTGGCAAGATTCCAGCCACCTCCTGATTTCTTCCTTCTCATTCGCAAGGCTGCCGTTGGCAACCTGCTTTTCTATTTCTATAAGTGAAGCACTCACCCATGGTCCCGCTTTTTTCCCCGACCAGCGGATGATCTCTCCTCCAGAAACGGCCAAATCGCTCCGATCGGCGATCGGCAAACCGCCGGCAAGGGCATTTAGCCTAACCACTGCTTCCGGATCAAAGACACGCTTCAGCGTTTGGGCTATTATTTCTGCACTTTTTGCCTGTTCAAGGCCGTTCTGGTATAGAACATATGGCGTCCAATCATGTTCAAGTCGCCAGCGGACGAGCATCGACAGGCTTGCAAGCCGCTTCACCTTTTTCATCGGCATTTTCCATTTTTTCAGCAGCTCGGCCGGATCGGGATCTTCCGACAACACGAGCGCACACCCCCATACTTCCGGTTCCGATAACTGGGTAACACGGAGCTCCAGCATTTTTTTCAGAAGTCCTGTTTCGGAAAATAGGGACGGCAAATAACAGTGGAGGCCGGTATTGAGCAGGAAGGATAGGCCTTGAGCCTTTTCCATTCCATCCAGCAGCTTCACCATTTCGGCGGTGATCCGTTCCACTGCTATATGGCCGAGCAGATGGGCATGATTCTCCATCGCCGACAAGGTCTCGCCTTCTAGCCGGAAACCGAGCTGGCTGACGAATCTTGCCGCCCTCATCAGCCGGAGAGCGTCTTCCTGGAAGCGCTCATCCGCACTGCCAACCGTTCGGATAATGCGGGAGGCGATGTCCTCTCGACCGCCGTAAGGATCGATATAACGGCCGCTCTGATCCATTGCGATCGCATTCATCGTGAAATCCCTCCGCTTCAGATCCTCCTCTACCGAGCGGATGAAGGAAACAGATTCGGGCCTTCGGTATTCCACGTACTCCGATTCCTCCCGGAAGGTCGTTACCTCATACCCCTCGCCCCCATGGATGACGAGAACCGTGCCATGCTCAATCCCTACATCGACCGTTGCATGGAAAAGCGACTTTATTTCTTGTGGGGTGGCAGAAGTAGCAATGTCGACATCATGGATTTCTCGGCCCATAATGCTGTCTCTCACCGATCCGCCGACAAAATAGGCCTCAAATCCGGATGCTTCGATTTTTTCAATGATGGGCAATGCTTTTTTAAATAATTCGTTCATGCAGCCCGCCTGCCTTATCTTCCTAATAATCTTTCATATATCCGTTCATACTGCGAAACGATAGCACTGGAATGGAATCTTTCATTTGGAGTCGCCTCGGCATGGGCGGACATCTCCCGGTGCAGCTTGTCATCCGTCAAGAGCTTGATCACCTTATAAGCTGTGCCATGGTTGTCGCCAAGCTCGCCGAGGTATCCGTTCCAGCCGTTCTCAATCACTTCCGGGATGCCGCCAACTCTCGTTCCGATGCAAGGCACGCCGCAGGCCATCGCCTCAAGTGCGACAAGCCCGAAACTTTCTTTTTCCGAAAGGAGAAGCATTACATCGCTGATCGAGTACAGTTCCTCCAAATGTGACTGTTTGCCAAGGAAGACCACCTTATCGGCAATCCCCTTCTCTTTTGCCAGTTCTTCAGCGGCTGCCCGGTCGGGTCCGTCTCCTGCAAGGAGCAGCTTGGCAGGAACGGCTTCTGCCACTTTTTCAAAAACGGAAATAATGTCCGGCACACGTTTGACTGCGCGGAAGTTGGATACGTGAATCAACACTTTTTCGTTTTCGGCGATCCCGTATTTCTCCTTCAGTCCGGGTGCATCAACCTTCCGGTATACGCGCTCATCGACGAAGTTCGGAACGACCTCGATATCGCGTCCGACAGAAAGCATTTCCTCCGTCTGGACGGCCAATGCATGCGACACCGCCGTGACGCTGTCCGACTGGCTGATGCCATATTTAATCGCTTCAGCGAGAGTCGGGTCGTATCCAAGCACCGTAATATCCGTTCCATGGAGGGTTGTCACGATTTTCACATCCGTTCCCGCCATTGACTTCGCCAAAATGGCACAGACGGCATGGGGGACGGCGTAATGTACATGAAGTATATCGAGTTTCTCTTTTTTTATCGTTTCCGCCATTTTGCTTGCGAGCGCAATATCGTACGGAGGATATTGGAAGACCGAATACTGGTTGACGCTCACCTGGTGAAAAAAGATCCGGTTGTGCAGCGTGTTTAGCCTAAAAGGAATGTCAGATGTGATGAAATGAACATAATGTCCTTTCTCAGCGAGCAGCTTCCCAAGTTCTGAAGCTACGACGCCGGACCCGCCAACTGTCGGGTAGCAGGTAATTCCGATCCGGAGGCTCATAATTTCCCACCAAAAAGATCCTGATCGAGAAGCAGGACCTGATTCGATTTGAACCCCTCAGCATACAGCACGCCTGCATCTTTTCCGAATAGTCTTTCCCTCGCTTTTATTCCGCTGATATACTCTTCGGTCAATGGCGTGGAAACTCCGGATTCACCGGGCGAGAACTGCGTTTCATATGCCGCAAGAGACTCGATCTTCTTACCGATTGTTCCGCTGATGTCCACGGCGAAATCGGGTTCGGCATGACCGTTGATAAAGTACCGGAACAGCTTTTCCGGTCTGTGCGGCCCCCTTCCTGAGGGCAATTCATATTTCCTGATTGCCGCAGAGAAGAAAGCTTCTCCGACGAGCGCCCCGCAATTGCCATGGTCAGGATGCCGGTCTTTTGAAAATGGAGCGAAAACCAGTGCCGGCCGGTACTTCCTGATGACTTCCACCACTTTCCGGATGTTTTCTGCGGTAAGATACAGCCCGCGATCGGGAATGTCCAGCGTCACTCTTTCCGCAACACCGAGAATTTCCGCCGACTTGGCCGCTTCACGTTTCCTCGATTCCACATCGCCGTTCGAAGACAACTCCGCTTCTGTCAAATCGCAGATCACGACTTTCTTGCCTTCGGCTGCCCATTTGGCAATCGAGCCGCCCATTCCAATTTCCACATCATCCGCATGTGCTCCGAACGCAAGCACGTCTATGCTGTCAACCATTTCATCACCTGATTCCTAATCCAAAATATGTTCAAGCCCGTATACGAGCGTTTGCAAATTCATGACGGTTTCTACCGAAACTTTCACCCCGGACATGAATGAGCCGCGGTGATATGAGTCATGGCGGATCGTCAATGTCTGTCCGTCCGCTCCAAACAATACTTGCTGGTGCGCAACCAATCCAGGCAGCCTGACGCTGTGGATCCGCATTCCTTCAAAATCTGCGCCGCGCGCTCCGGGAATCGTTTCTTCTTCTTTCTCATGCCCCTGTTTTGCCGGTTCGCGATTTTCCGAAATCATCTCTGCCGTTTTCACTGCCGTCCCGGATGGGGCGTCCAGCTTCTGATCATGATGCATCTCAATAATCTCCACATTAGAGAAATACTTCGCTGCCATCTGCGAAAATTTCATCATCAAAATGGCGCCTATCGCGAAGTTCGGCGCGATAATGCAGCCAAGCCCTTTTTCTTCCGAAAGCGTTTTTAGTTCTTCCAGCTGATCTTTCGTAAATCCAGTCGTTCCCACAACCGGGCGAATGCCGTTCTGCAGGGCCGTTTTCGTATGTATATAACCGGTTTCCGGCTTTGTCAGATCGATCAAGACATCTGCCTCCATCTCACGGAAACACTTTTCTGCATCTGTATAAATCGGCACATCGACCGAGCTGAATCCGTCAATCTCCGACAGCTTCATTCCTTCATAACGGCGGTCAAGCACAGCGACAAGCTCAAAATTTGCTGTTTCCTGCACGAGTTGTACCGCTTCTTTCCCCATTTTGCCGCGCGGCCCGGCGATGATGATCCGAATTGTTTTTTCCATATGCACTCACCCTTTATTTTTTTGTCCATCTATCTTTGTCACGGGTTGAAAACTTCTCCATAACGAGGTCATGGGAAGTCTGCAAGTCGATGCCTAAAGAATTCGCAAGGCAGATAATGACGAACAGCACGTCGCCGATCTCTTCCTCGATTGCTTTCTCAGCCTCCGTCGACTTTTTAGGTTTCTCCCCGTATTGATGATTCACTTCACGGGCCAGTTCTCCCACTTCTTCTGTAATCCTAGCCAGCATGGCGAGCGGGCTGAAATAACCTTCCTTGAACTGTCCGATATACTCGTCAACTTCCTGCTGCATTTCTTTCATCGTTTTTTCCGCTTTCATGTACATCCCGCCTTTTCACTTATGTTAGCGAATTCCGTTTTTTTATACAAATGATTTTGCTTTTCTGCCAAGGTTGCGACTTATTTGCCAACGCGGTTATAATAATTGGGGCCCGCTATGGCGGCGGACTGTCTCGCTGTTCTGTCAGTTTGAGGTTTCACTCCGGGTGAACGGGGCAGAATGTAAGGGAATGTACAGCGAATGAGATAGCTTTACTCTTGGACGAAAGGTACGTTGATATGTACCAAATACCGGCTGGCATAAGAAAAGAGACCGGTCCGGTTCCAGCGCATACTCAATTAGGGAGGTCGGCAAATGATATTTGGCCTGAAACTTAAAAATCTTTTCTTTATTCTTTTGGGGTCCGCTATTTTCGCATTTGGGCTCGTCCATTTTAACATGCAGAACAACTTGGCAGAAGGCGGGTTTACAGGGATTACACTGCTTTTATATTTCCTGTTTAAAATCGATCCATCGATCTCAAACCTGGTCCTTAACATCCCGCTCTTCTTCGTCGGCTGGAAGCTGCTCGGAAAAAAGCCGTTTCTCTATACCGTGTTTGGGACGGTCTCCGTTTCCGTCTTCCTTTTCATCTTCCAGCGTTACCACTTTACCATCTCACTTGACGGGGATCTGTTTTTGGCCGCTCTTTTCGCCGGTGTGTTCATCGGGATCGGGCTCGGTATCATTTTCCGGTTCGGGGGTACGACCGGCGGTGTCGATATTATCGCCCGTCTAGCCAACAAGTATAAAGGGATTCCGATGGGGCGGACGATGTTCATGTTCGACGCCGTCGTCATTACCGTCTCCTTGCTGACGTACCTGGACCATAAGGAAGCAATGTACACGCTCGTCGCCGTCTTTGTCGGTGCTAGGGTTGTCGATTTCATGCAGGAAGGCGCCTACGCGGCAAAAGGCGCACTCATCATCTCGGAAAAGCACCACAATGAAATCGCGGATGAAATCCTGTCAAAAATGAATCGAGGCGTCACGGTTCTCCAGGGACGAGGCTCTTTTACAAAAAGTTCAAAAGAGGTCCTGTACTGCGTCGTTGCCCGAAATCAAATCGTCGATTTGAAGCGGATTGTCAATACGGTTGATCCCCATGCTTTCGTTTCCGTTTTCACCGTACATGACGTCATGGGCGAAGGCTTTACGCTCGATGAAAACAAAATTCCTTATGATGTATGAAAAACCGGAGGAGAAAAACGAATCGTTTTTCTCCTCCGGTTTTTTGCAATCATTTAATATAAAGCCCGGTAATTTGATCATTTGCGTCGAATGTGATCGTATAGATCCGCTTCTCCTTGCTATAAGCAGAGACAAGAACGACGACGAAATTTCCATCCTTCTCTTCAACCGATGCTTTGTCGGTTTTTTCAAATTCACCTGATCCTTCGATTACAGGCTCAAGTTCAGCCATTTGTTCTTCAGAAAGTCCCTTTTTCATTTGGTCATTAAACAAGGCATGGACTGAGGCGTAATCTCCCTTATTCAACGAGGCAACGACTTCTTCCGCCTTGCCTATATAGCGGTCAGAAGTGGCTTGATCCAACTTTTTCCCTCCGCAAGCCGTTAGCAGTGCGAGGCAGAGAATGGCAACGAACAGACTTTGAAGTTTTTTCATTGAGGCACCTCCTTTCGATTGCTTACGAACCCATAAATCAAGACAGCGACTGCCGTAATAGCTAGAATGGACTCGATTATAGCCAAACTGTGTTCACGCGGGAAAATGAATGGAACGATCCCGACCATCGCATCGACTCCCCCGTGAATGAGAATCGCGACCACCGTATAGCGGAGCTTTCCCAGACGAATCCCCCTTAGGATGATGAGAGTGAGCCCGATGTGAAGCATCATGGCGAAAAACCGTTCGATTCCCCCTATAAGGAATAAATCGCTTTGGCTAAGCGCGGCAGCGGAGAAAAGAAGTACGGCAGCCTGGATTCCTAAGAGCAACACCGCCTCAATGCCCCCATGCCCAAAACCGAACAGAAATCCGGACAGTGAATCCCTTTGTTTCATCACATACCGCATGAGGAGGAAACGGGCAACGCCTTCAAACAGTCCTGCCGACAGTCCCAACAAGATTGAAAACGCGATCGGGTGAAGTATGCTGAACATTGTGTAACTCGTGCTCTGAGCGTCCAAATAACGGAGCAACGGCAGGCGCAAGAGCAGCTGGGAGACACTAAAAGCGACCATCCCAAGCAGAAACGGCGACAGCCGCTTTTTATACAGTGCCAGCAACAGCCCGATCACCAATGCAACTATGATACCTATCATCCGCAACGACTCCTTCGCTAGTATTCTATCGGCAAAGATAGCCCGCAGCGATTCTTTTTTCATAATCGGTCATGATTTCATCGTAAGTGGTACTTTTTTCAACATCAGTGTTTGCGTGAAATAAGGATGCTGAACATCTGTCTCAAGCGAGGCGTTGTCCGCCTTGTCGACAATCCGCTTCAACGACAGCAATCCGTATCCGCGCCCGATCCCCTTATTCGAATATCGCTCTGTATACAGCTTGTTTAAATCGATCAGTCGATCGCTGCAGCTATTCCGGACGATAAAGAAGCTGGACGTTTCGGTTTCAAACAAGGCAATTTGGATAAGCTTTTCCTCGGTAAGAGCCGCCTCGTCCATTGCATTGTCCAGCAAAATGGACAGGGCGCGAACAAAGGACACTGCCGGCATTGGAATCGCGTCCACGTCCTTCGGTATATCGATTTCCACATGCAATCCCCTTTGCAGCGCATCCATCGTCTTGACGATCAGCACACTTTTCACCTCAGGAATTTGGACACGTGACAGTTTCGTGACCACAAGATCCCCATTGTCGGTCACCCTTGAGGTAGGAGCGATGACGCTGTAATAGACTTGTTCGATTTGCGTGATGTCCCCTTGGCGTATCCCTTCTTCAAGTGACAGCAGTACATTGGCATAATCATGGCGGAAACCCGCCAATTCCTCATGCAAATGTTCAAGTTTTCTGACATAGGCGAGCAGTTCACGGTCCGAGCGGGCACGCTCCCTTTCGACCGCATGCTCCTTCGATAAATGCGAGCTGATCATGACAATCAGCAGCAAAACAAAAAACAGGATATAGGCAGCAATGTAACTGGCCTGGCCATATGTTTCATGGATGTCAGCCAGCAGCGACAAAGATGGCGTAGTCAAAATCAGCTCCAAGCCGAATCCGATACAAAGAAGTATGTAAGTGATGAAAAAAAGCGGGCCTTCCAGAAAGTCAGCGACTGCCCTAATTTGTTTTCGCAACAAGAGTACAGCAGCAAAAATAATGACGGACACAATACAATGGATCAAGCTTCCCGTCCATAGGTATAAATTAAGCGGTGACTGCATGAACAACCAGAACCCGAGCTCCATAATCGCCATCTTGACAAATGTGATGCCGACCATGCTCATTAAAGCAAAAAAGAGATTGCGGCTGATGGGCAGCCCTTCCTTCATGAAACCGAGGCTGAGCAGAAAAAGCAGAAGCAAGATTGTGTTGAATTCAGGATAGCCTGTCACAATCACGACAACACCGAGCAGAATGGTGAACACGATGCCAAGCATGGCGACCATCGTATGAGAGAGCCGCCGGTAGTGGATTGACTCGACGAAGACGACGATATGCGTGATGCCGACGAGAACAACCGCCACGATATCATAAAGATTCATTCATGACTCCCCCTTCAGCACAGCCCTGACTTTTCTGGCCAGGCGACGGGAAACCGGGACGCGCTGCCCGCTTCTCATGATCACCTCACGGCTCACGGCATCGTAGGAAGCCATCAGCATCGTATTTACCACATATGATTGATGGCATCGGAGCAGCCGAGAATCAAGCGCCTCCATCTCTTTCAGCGTCCCATAAAAATGGACGACCCGATCACCGGCAGATAGCGCGAGCCGGTGAGGTTCCGCCGTCATGATATAGTCCACCTGCTGGAACGGCATGCGGATAGTCGCATGGTCGGTATCAACAATAAAGTCATCAGCAGGTGCATCGCATTCATTTCTTTGTTTATAATAAAGCAAACATTGTTCGATCAGCCGAGCCTGCTCTTCAAACGGCAAGCCTTTATCAATAAAGGTGAAAGCAGAAACCATATAACGGTACGAAATCGGGGCAAGCTCAGAATGGGTCGTGACGAAAACGATAATGCCCGCCGAATCCAGCTTGCGAATCTCCTGCGCCAGTTCGAGTCCTTTTCGTTCGCTGTCTTTTATTTCAATGTCGAGAAAATAAATCGGCACCTTTGCCGACCGTGGGATTCGCTCCAGCAAGCGCTCTCCTTTGCTCGTTACTTCAATGAAATCGTACGGCACATCCTGGTCGCTGCAAATCTCCTCCACCAGCCGACGCAAACGCTCCGCCTGTACAATCTGGTCTTCCAAAATAAAAATGCTGATGGCCCCCACCCCATTTCTAATGTCTCTCTACATAAAACAGGTGGATAAAAACTGCTTGTTTTTATCCACCATAAAAGATGTTCTGTACATCGAATAGGCCGCGATTCCCTATGGATGATCTGACAACAGCTTTTCTAGCCTATGTATGAATAACACAAACTAAAAACGCACAGCGGTGTTGCAGGCGCCAGCTGGCTTATCGCTTTTATCCCAGTGGCTTGCCATTCAGAGAAACAGAGCCTCCAGAAAAATGGA
Source organism: Lederbergia sp. B243.17 (assembly GCF_057657925.1). Classification (NCBI taxonomy): domain Bacteria; kingdom Bacillati; phylum Bacillota; class Bacilli; order Caryophanales; family Bacillaceae; genus Lederbergia; species Lederbergia sp. B243.17. The sequence goes on along the minus strand of NZ_JBWBKF010000037.1, from coordinate 28,502 downwards.
ATGCCAATCAAAAGCCTTTTCTAAAGAAAAGAGCTGGCCCGAAAATCAGTTTTCACTGACTTCCAGGACAGCTCCGGTTTTATTCTTCTCTTGTTACATTCGTAAAGATCAAGATCAAGCGGAGCAGTTCAAGTACAGCTACTGCTGCAGCTGCAACATAGGTCATGGCTGCTGCGTTCAGCACCTTTCTTGCACTTCGCTCTTCTTCATTGTTGATCAGGCCGAGTGTGACAATCTGGTCCATCGCTCTATTTGAAGCATTGAACTCGACTGGCAATGTGACGACCTGAAACAGAACGCCGACCGCCATCAGGATAATCCCGATCAGGAGCAAGCCTCTCATCGAGCTGACGAGAATACCGATCATGATGAAGATCCATGCGGCATTGGAGCTGATATTGGCGACAGGAACGAGCGCATGGCGGAAACGAAGTGCCGCGTACGCTTCCTTGTCCTGGATTGCGTGGCCGACTTCATGGGCAGCAACCGCAATGCCTGCAACCGAATGCTTATGGTAATTATCCGTTGAAAGATTAACAGTCTTTGTTATCGGATTGTAGTGATCACTCAGAACTCCCCTTGTCTCCCTCACGGCTACGTTATGCAGTCCGTTGGCATCAAGGATCCTGCGGGCGGCTTCAGCTCCGCTCATGCCGGCAGTTGTCGGTACCTTTGCATACTTGGTATATGTGCTTTTGACCTTCATCTGTGCCCAGATCGGGATGATGATGATAATCGCTAGGTATATGAAGTAACTCCCCAATTCCAACCCTCCACCTTCTATATTACTCCTATTTTACAAAAGATTTTACTGGTGGTCAATCATTCGGACTTCTGCCAGGGCTTTGTTTTTTCTGCCCGCGATATTTCCGCCAGCCGACATAGGACAGTGTACTGACGATAATGCTGCCCGTCATAAAGATTACCCACCAGATGGAAGGATCAAGCTCGTCTTTCTTGCTTTCTAGAAAAAGACTGCGCAAATCCGCTTCGACGGCGTCCAGTTCAGCGGCCCAGCCATCCTCATTGTAATTCATCCTGTATTTGTCGAGGAAGGTCATCTTGGAATCGAGCTTCTGCACTTCCTGGACGGATACCGAAAGCTTCAAGCTCGGCTGGATGACAGAGTAGGTCGAGAAAAATTCATTCAAGTCCCGGTTGTAGGCCTGTCCATTTCCTTCCATTGCCGAATTCTTCACTTGTTGGAAAGCAGCAATGACAGCGTCCTCCATTTCTGCCCAGAGCGGCTGGTGGTTTGATTGGAGCGCATCGGTGGCTAGCCGGAGCGCGGATACTTTGCGGATCCGCTCTTTCGGATCCATCGAGGTGTTTTTCAATGCTTTTTCAGCATCGTAATGCGCAAGCGACAGCACCCTTAATTCATCCATTGAAAAGGGCCGGTTCAGCACCGCATGCTTGGAAAAAACATCAGCATATTGCCCCAGCAGCCGAAATGCCTCTTCGTAATCGCCCGACCTCGTTGACTGCAGCGCTTGGTCGGATAACCCGTCAAGCTGAGCGACCGCCGGCTCGGTCTCTTGTTCAGCTGTCACTGCGACGCCGGAAAAAAGCATATTTACAAACAGAAGGAAAATGATATGAGTTTTCATTCCGGTCCCTCCCCATCTACAGTTAAAATGTATGAAAAGGAGGACAAGAATAGACCGGACTCGGTCTGAAAGATGAAGAGGAAATCTATCAATGCCTAATTGTGCAAAATGAGCCGCAAATGAGTAATTATTGTTTTATAAGATACCGTTTTTCCTAACAGTACGCTGTTTGAATTTGTGAAGTAATACACATAGTTTTTCGGAAGCATGAAATAGAAGAAGACGCCATTTGCTTTCTTCCATTTCATGCTTCAGCAGCAATCTTATAAAACATAGACTTAATAAAACACGATCTCCCTCTGTTTCCACCGCCTGGACAAAAGTGTAACCGTGATGCAGGCGATGCTGAGCCAGAATGTGAAGTACCCGATCTGCGGTATGTATGATTCCAGTCCAGGATAACGCGGGTATTGAAAAAAGACGTAATCGATCACATCGTTATGCAGTGTCCAGGCAGCAGCAGCCAAAACATGCCACAGCTTCATTCGGTAATACGGAGAATAGAGAATGGCCTGAACAGCCATCGCGCCATGCGAGACCATCAGCATATAGCCTTGCCACGGCAAGTCGCCGGTCACGGCCAGTGTCAATATATTCATTACCACTGCCCAGATGCCGTATTTGATGAGGGTGATCATAGCAAGCGCCTCAAACAGAGGCCAATTCCTCTTCAGCAAAAATGCGATGATGACAAACATAAAAAATAGGCTTGCCGTCGGACTGTCCGGCACAAACGGAATAAAGTACCAGGGGGTATCTTTCAGCTGCCATCCATACCAGTCGTATCCATAAATTGTTCCTGCCGTATTTACAATGAGCAGCAGCCAAAGAAAACGGCGGTCAGTCAAATACCCATATAGCAGATTCATTTAGTCGGCCAGCCTTCCTATAAAGAATGGGATGAAGAAACAACAGCAAAAATTCTGCTTTGTCCTGGAATATAGGAAAAGCCGGTATCAAATACCGGCTTTTCAGAATGCCTGGATGCCAGGCGGATTATTCGCTTTTCAGCTCAGAAATGTATTGTGCCAGCTTGTCAAGATCCTCGTCGGAACCTTCATACTGCCCTGGAGGCATGTTTCCGATTCCTTCGTGTGCGATTTTCTTGATCTCATCAGGAGATAAGCCAGTATCTACAAGACTCGGAGCAATTGGGGGCTGTCCGGCAAGATTTTCGCCATGGCAATTGATACAGGATTGGCCGGCGTATACTTTGTATCCTTCAGCCTCTTTATCCACTTCAATTTCATGCGTGATCTTCCCTTGCTGTTCAGCTGCTGCCCAGTCATGCATATCAACTGCTTCCCAAGTCAAATAGAAGACGGCAGCGAAAGCAAGCAGCATAAATCCTGTCGCGAACGGACGCTTGGATGCACGGCGCTCAGGCCCTTTGTCGATGAACGGAGCGAGCAATAACCCTCCGAACGCCAGTCCAGGAATAACGAGCGCACCGATCAAGCTGTACGGACCGGAAGCATACGTGTATTTCAGCATTTGGTAAAGAAATAAGAAATACCAGTCAGGCAGCGGGATATAGCCCGTATCCGTCGGATCGGCGATCCTTTCAAGCGGAGGATGCTCTGCCACTGTTAAACATAAGAACCCAATGAGGAAAACAGCACCAACCAGCCATTCCTTCAGCAAGAAGTCTGGCCAGAACGCTTCTGTTTTGCCTGGGTATTCGGAATAGTCCTTTGGAACATTCGGCTTCCGCTGTGCGGGTACACGGGAGTCGCCGACAAACTTCATTCCTTTTCCACGATGCATGTTGTCCCCTCCTTTTATAAAGTCATGTAATCGCGAAAGTCGATTTTATAGCGGGCCAGAAATCCCTTGTCTGCGGATCATGATAAAGTGTGCCGCCATCAGTGCCATCAAGGCAGCCGGCAGGAAGAACACGTGGATCGCGAAGAATCGGGTCAATGTCTGGGCACCGACGATGGTCGGATCACCCGCGATCAATGTCTTGACTGCTGTACCGATCAGCGGTACGGATTCGACAATCTCCAATGTTACTTTCGTAGCGAACAAAGCTTTCATATCCCATGGAAGCAGGTAGCCTGTCAGACCAAGGGCAAGCATAACGAAAAAGATAAGTACTCCGACGACCCAGTTTAGCTCGCGCGGTGCTTTATAAGCCCCTTGGAAAAATACACGCAGCGTATGTAGGAACATCATCACGATAACAAGACTTGCTCCCCAGTGGTGCATACCGCGGACGATCTGTCCGAAAGCAACCTGGTTCTGGAGATAGTATACGGATTCCCAAGCGTTCTTGATATCCGGCACATAATACATCGTAAGGAACATACCGGACAGGATTTGGATGACAGTAATGAAGAATGTCAATCCGCCAAAGCAGTAAACAAAGGCAGAAAAATGGTGTGCTGGGTTAACATGCTCCGGCACCTCATGGTCTGCAATGTCTCTCCATATCGGCGTAATATCCAAACGCTCATCAATCCAGTCATACATTTTGTTAAGCATTCATTACGCCTCCTTTACTTTCTTACAAATGGATTTTCTTCCGGCGTTCCAAGCATCAGGAAGCCGTCTTTTTCGCTGGTTGGATAAGCATCCAGCGGCTTTGTCGGCGGTGTGTTCGGAACGTTCTTGCCATTCTTCTCGTATAGTCCGCCGTGGCACGGGCAGTAAAACATTTCCTTGTGCTTGTCGTTTGTATTCCAGTCGACTGTGCAGCCAAGATGTTTACATACCGGAGAAAGCGCCACCACTTCACCTTTGTCATCCTTGTACACCCATGCAGTCTGAGTTACGTCTGAAGTGTACCATGCATCTTTCTGTTCATATGTGAAATCGACGCGGACAGGTTCATTCGTTAAATCGGCAATTTTTTGTTTGGTCATTTTAAAATCACCGGCCGCTCTAACTTGCAAAACTGGATCGACAGCGAACCGAAGCATTGGCATCAGCATTCCAGCCGCCATGAAACCACCCACACCAGTGAGCGTATAGCTAAGGAATTGACGTCTCGTAACAGGATTTTTGCTCATCCTTTTCCCCCCTCTATCAGTAAGGTAAGTCCAAAAGGACCTATTTATGCACATTCAACAAACTAGGACATAATTATGATATATCAATAACCTGCAGAGGTCAATAATATACATGTCCAAACCTTGTCAACTATGTGGCTAATTTGTAGACGCTTCGCCCTGCCACGCTTGGAGGATTGACGGCATCAGCTTCTTCACTTGTTCATCCATGACGGTATGCCTCATGTCCTCATTCATATCCTGGAGCGGTACGGACGGCATATAAAAGAGCGAGCCCTCTAAAGGGACATCCTTCCATACGGGATCAGATGTTACATAGAACGGGAAGGAAATGCCATTTTCCGACAAGTTTTGCTTCCATTGAGCGAGGTCAGATGCAAGCTTGTCCACATCCGTTCCCGAAACATACGCATAAGGCGGCAAAAGCAGCAGCCGTCCCTTGAACTGGCGCTCCAAATGCAGAGCGAGCCGGTTCGTGAAATCTCCCTGCTCCGCCGACCGTCTAGCTTTTTCTCCGAGGCTGACGGGCAAGAGCGGGATGACAGCGGTATCCATATATTCTTTTTCCTTCATAAAAGTTTCAATATCCTTCTCATTCCACTTCAATTTTATTCCCTCCAATCATCGGTTGTCATCTGCCATTCTACCATGAGCGGACGACAATTCGAAAAAAATACCCTCGGGAAAATCAGGACACTGAAAAAGTCTATATCGGAACCCGAAATGGGACGATTCCTCATTCTCGGTTTTTCACTTTGAACGGCGGATCTGCGTTCCACTGGATTCCGCTGCATTTAAAAGTTCCATTCCCATCTCAAAATCCCAATCCTTTCTGTGTACTGATCTTAAGAATAAACCGGTGGCACTTGCCTTGATCTCAAATCAGGAAACCCTCAATCAGAGTACCTCTCTCGACATTTATGACCTCGTCGTACCGAAGGACAACACGCTACGCCAGATAAATGGTGTATTGATTTTCCCTGCATCCTCGACGAATTTAAAGCGAAATACAATCTGGATAACGGGCGGAATGCGATTCCTCTCATCCGGATGGTCAAGTACCTGCTTCTAAAATTGAGCTGCGATTTCTGATTAAGGCACTGACTACTACCCATGAGACGGTAATGTTTAAGGAACTCGTAAGAGAGAGGTCCAAGGTTGAAACGAAAAAAGCGAGCTGAAACTTCCGTACGAGTACAAAACAGCCTGGTCTTCAGGATTATTTTCAAGCCAACGCTGGATCTTGACGAAATGATATACGTAAAGAACATGCCTCTTTTGAATAAGGTTTGGTAACTCATTGCGCAAAAGACAGTGATCCTTCCTGTTTTTGTATTGGAAAGGCCCATTGTTCTTGTAAGCTTGCTTAGTCGTTGCTTGGAGTGGAGAGGCCGACTCTCGGAAGGGCTTTGCCCTTCCTTCGTGAGATGCCTTTCAAGGGAGCTGTTTCTGTGTCATGCGGGACTAGCTTGGTTTTGAGATCCCGCAAAGCGCGAAGCGACTGAGGCAGACGATAACGCGACGTCCTGTCGCATCGCCTGCATGACCAACGTCCTGTGGGCCCGAAACTCAAGCAGCCCCACGGAAAGCAACCGGAACCGGAAAGCCCAGTAATTTTCACTGACTTTGATATGCGCCCCTTCTTCTCATGTAGAAAGCATATTTCATATAAATCTCATGTTTTTCAATGACCTCGGAAAGAGACTTTTACACACAAAAAAGGCCGGAAATAATTCCGGCCCTCGTTTCCTCTGCCAAGCTACTTTGTTTGTGTTTCAAGGTCTTTCAGCCTCGCTGAAAGTGTAAGGAATGCTTGTTCATTCCCTTCGTCCAGCGACTGGTCGATTGCCGCCAGTAATTTGTCTTTATGGAAGGTGCGGATGCTTTCCACAAGGAACTGCTCAGCAAGCGCCTTGTCTTTATCGTTGAGGTAGAGATTCTTTTGCAGAAACGGATTTTCCTCAAGTACAGCCGCGTATTGGGCGGATCGCTGTGATGAGCGGAAATTGAGCTGAATGTAGATATCTTCGTCCCGGTTCAACCGGATGTCATGGAAGGATTTTTCCGCATCCGTCGTCATGATATTCTCTTTGTAAAAGCGGAACGGCACGTCCTTTGTACAGTGCGTTGACATGATCAGCCCTCTCGGACAGCATTGGGCTTCTTCCACAAAATGAACCTTTTCCATCAACAGATCATGACTCATCAAGTAATTCAAGATCCAGACGGATTCCCGCCGCTTCAGCTGATAGCGATTCAAAAACCAGCGGATAAAGTCTTTCTTCTCGTTGACAGATACAGGGGTAGTCATCTTTTTCCCTCCTCTGCGAAGATTAATTAGTCCACTTCCTCCAGCCTTTCAAGCAGCTCCGACCATTCCTCATGATACGGCTCCAGTTCTGAAAGGCGCTTAAAGATCGCATGCGCTTTTTCCCGTTGCCCGTCTTCCAGCAGGAAATAGCCGTAGTCCTTCAGAAACTCTTTGTGGTCTTTGAAAGCATTATATGCAAGCTCGTACCCTTTTGATGCCTCTTCGAACCTATCGAGCTGCTGCAGGCTGTATGCTTCATCCCAAAGGAACTGCGGTTCTCCCAGCTCGCCAAGCTTCAGTTCGGCCGCTGTTTCCGCCAATTCCTCGTATTTTTCCTGATGCAGCAAAAGATTATTCAATGTAAGGGCCGCTTCGATATACTCAGGGTCAAGTGCGAGTGCCTGTCTGAAGTATTCTTCCGCCGTATCTGGATCTCCTGCTTTCAAAGATAATTTTCCCGTATAAAGGAAAAGCTCCTTGTTATAGCGGTCCAGTTCGATGCCTTCCTTGGCGGCTTTCAGCGCTTCATCGACTTCTTCCAGATGTTCGTGGCATTTTGCCAAGTACAAATAGAGAGGATGATAGTCGGGATCCATGTCCTTCAGCTCATGGAATTGGCGTATCGCCCGTTCATAGTTTTCCGTTTGATAGAGTGTAAGGGCATATCCAAACAAATCATTAATGTCCGGATGCTCCTTCACCGCTTTTTCGTAATACGGGAGGGATTCCTCAAACGCCCCGCCTGCGCTTAGCGCCTCCGCCATTCGGGAGTTCAGGCTCGTGCCTGCAATCGTTGTTTCGCCTGCCTCGATCAGCTGACCAAAATACCGGGATGATTCCAGAAAGCGTCCTTGTGACATAAGCAGTTCACCAAGCGCATAATCAATGACCGGCTCGTCACCGGCTAACTTTTTGGCAGCAAGCAACTTTTGCTCGCTGACCTCGAAAAGCCCTTGCATTTGATACAAATCCGCTTGGATCAGCAATGCTGCCGGATAATTCGGATCCTCTGGAGTGATCGTTTCCAGTAGAGGGAAGGCACTCTCCTCATCATCCAGATCAATTAGCACCTCTGCGAGAAGCAGCTTGAGCTCCCCTTCTCCCGGATGCCTGCTGATCAATTGTTCATATAGCTGCCTCGCTTCGTCAAGGAATCCGTAAGCTGCCAGGTCTTCCGCCAGTGTGTACTGCTGCTCATCAGAGCTGGAAGCCAGCACTTTCCGGAAGGATTCCTCGGCTTTGTCCATTTTCTGTTCTTCTATATAGCGGATCATTTGCTGTGCGTCGTTCATATCCGTCTTCCTTTCTCTATTAAACAAACAAGGCTGTCTTCGTGATGTAGATTTCTTCACCGCTGCCCGGCCTGAAGATCGCCTGTCCCCCGATCGAGTTGAATCTTCCTTTATCAACAGAAATAACGGGCTCAGGAGAGAAGGCAGCCGGAACGGACACATCTCCATCGCCTTTCCAATAGAGATTATAACTTACTTCGCCGCCTGCCCGCAAAATTCCTCTTTTCGGATAAAGTCCGATTTTTCTCAAAAGGGAGGCTGAAATCGGAACGCCTTCCACTAACGGCTCGGGATGAAAAGGGAGCTTTTCTTGTTCCATTCTCTTGCACCAGCTTTTCAATAGCCGCTTCAGCCTTGTCCGCCCTTCTTGGGGTTCAAGGACCGGAATGAAGACTGGATTATACGGATAGGAGGCCTCTCGCAGCCATCCCCAGGGGAGCGCGGACAAGTCGTTCTCATGGCTGATGCGGACAAAGATGAGAGGGATTTTTGATCTTTTGCAAATGCGGATGAGCGAGGGGGTAAGCAAACGCGCGGGTATTTGCACGCCGAACAAAAAGTCGATCGGGCAATTAAGAAGCCGGGTCCTTGCCCGGTTCAATTCCCTCTCGAACTCGCTCTCATATTGGATGGAAAATGGGATAATAGCAAGGTTGCAGCCTCGCTTAAGAAATTCTTCGGAGAATAGGCTTTTGAAGCGGGGGAAGGGCATGTCCTGAATTACCCGGTAAAAAATATGGGCAGGAGTCAGAAAAAAATGGCTGACGTCCATCCGCATACAGGTCATATGCAGAAAAGACGGAGCGATTGCCCGGATCTCATTCCTATCGACGAGGAATGAGGCGGCCATCGTTCTACCTTCCTGCACAATTGTCGCATTGTCTATGATATACATTATCACCCAGCACCCCTTTTCGCTGCATATTGCTTGTTAAGACAAGCCTATGTTGCGAAAAGAGGGAACATGATGATTATCGGCCGTTTTCTATCAGTTGACGGTAAATGGCCTCAAGTTTGGCCATTGGCACTTCCTTAAGAACCGGCCGGCCAATTTCCTCCAATAGCACGAATCGAGGATGGCTGTTGACTGCCTTTTTGTCTCTTTCCATGATCGGCTGCAGAACAGAAAACGTAAAGCGATCATCTGGCACAAGATCATAGCCGAGCGAAGCGATCCAGCGGCGGAATCCCGCAATCGGAAAATCGAACCCGAGCTGATCCCGGCTTACCTCCAAGGCATACACCATCCCGATCATCACCGCTTCGCCATGCGTATAGACACCATAGCCGAATGCCGATTCGACCGCATGGCCGAGTGTATGGCCAAAGTTAAGATAGGCACGGACATTTGATTCTTTTTCATCCTGCGCAACGATGGCTGCCTTCACCTGTATGCCGCGCTGCAGGATAAAAGCGAGCCGCTCTTCGTCCAATGCGGAGAGGTCTGTCACATCTCTCATCAAAACATCAAGCAGTTCAGAATCGCCGATCAACGCATGTTTGACCGCCTCGGCAAAGCCGGAGCGGATCTCTTCTTCGGGAAGCGTGGCCAAAAAGCGAGTATCATAGATCACGGCATCCGGCTGGTGGAAGGCACCGACCATGTTTTTGCCAAGGGGGTGGTTGATCCCCGTCTTCCCTCCAACCGCACTGTCATGGGCGAGGATGGTAGTCGGCACTTGGATGAACGGTATGCCGCGCATATAGGACGCCGCCGTGAAGCCCGCCAAGTCCCCTATCGCCCCACCGCCGAATGCAAGAATGCAAGAATGCCGGTCAAGCCCCGATTCGAGGGCGTATGTGAGACAGCTCTCATACACCGAGAAGCTTTTCGCCTCTTCTCCGGCCGGCACCGTCAGATACTCTACTTTCTGGGAAAGGCCTGCCAGCGCATCTTTCAGTTTATCGAGATGCAGACGCCCGACATTTTCATCCGTGATCACAAACAGTTTTGTATAGCCCTTTTCCCGGATGAGCGGCGCAAGGCCTGAGAGCGCATCATTTCCAATCTGCACTAAATATTCTTTTGACGACGTATGTATCGGAATGTTCATCTTTCCAGCCCCTTTCAATCGTTCAAGATTTTTTATAAAAGAAGGTGTCCTCCACTTCCAGTCCATATTGCGCTGGGTTGAAAATTTGCTCGGTGCTGCCGACAAACAGGACCCCGCCCTTCCTGAGCGAAGCAGAGAACTTTTTATACAAGCCGTCTTTTGCCTCTTCGGTAAAATAAATAAGGACGTTGCGGCAAACAATCAGGTCGAAATCATTATCAAACCGGTCGGCAAGCAGGTTCGTCTTGCGGAACGTTACCGTATTCTTAATGTCTTGGTGCAATTCATACACCATCCCGTCCTTTTTAAAATACTTCTTTTTCAGCGGCTCGGGCATTTCCGCAAGGCTCCGCTCATGGTAAAGGCCCTTTTTCGCCGTTTTGATCACCTGCTCGTCGATATCTGTCGCCAGGATTGAAACTTGACTTAACGGGACATGATTTGCAAGCAGCATGGCCAGTGTGTATGGCTCCTCGCCGGTAGAACAAGCGGAGCTCCAGATTTTCAGCTTTTTTCTTTCTTTCAGCAATCGCGGGAGGATTTGCTGATCCAGCACGTCCCATCTGCCGCGGTTGCGAAAAAATTCGGTCACATTGATCGTCATCCGGTTGAGGAATTCTTCCATGAGAGCGGTATCTTTTGCAAGCGCATCATAAAAATCGGCAAAAGAACGGTACCCCTTTTTCTCGTAAAGGGAAGTGAGCCGTCTCTTCATCTGTGCCTCTTTATAGAGTGAGAGGTTGATCCCCGTCTTCCCATGAATCTTATCAATAAACTGCACATAGTCTATGCTCATTTTCTCTGTCTCCTATCAATCTTCATTCTTTCAGTATAACGGAAAAGGGCAAAGGTTTGCGCGGAAAATAGGAAAAAATGCAAAACAAAAACGCCCGCAAAAATGCAGGCGTTTTCAAAAGTTCTTAGTAAATCCAGCTATTGTTGATTTTTGAGTATTCAACGAGCTCTTCTTCTTTGAAGAACAGGCCAATTTCCCTAACAGCGCTTTCAGGCGAGTCAGAGCCGTGGATGATGTTTTTGCTGACAGTCAAACCGTAGTCGCCGCGAATCGTTCCAGGCGCCGCATCTTTCGGGTTTGTCGCTCCCATCATTTGGCGTGCACTAGCAATCACGTTATCTCCTTGCCAGACCATCGCAAACACAGGGCCGGAAGTAATGAATTCAACCAATTCTCCGAAGAATGGGCGCTCTTTATGTTCGCCATAGTGCTGCTCAGCCAGCTCCTGGGAAATGTTCATCAATTTTGCGCCCACCAGCTGGAAGCCTTTTTCTTCGAAGCGTGATACGATGCTTCCGATTCGTTCTCTTTGTACGCCGTCAGGTTTTACCATTAAAAATGTTTTTTCCATATGTAATCACTCCTGCCAAAGGTTCGGGCTTTTTTCAGACAGCCCAAAAAAATAATACCATTGATTGCCTTCCTTGGCAAACCTGTCTATTAATAGGACCGTTTGCCGATGAAATTGGCGATTTCAATCAATGATTTTTTTGCCCGTCCCTCAGGGAGGTGCTGAATGGCCGCTAAGCCTTTTTCCAGATAGCGGGTGCTGATTCCGTATGATTGTTCAATTGCACCTGATTCCTTAATCATTTTGATGACGGCTGCCATCTCTTCCTTTGAAGTCATTTCATTGACTTTCTCGATTTCTTGGCGTATGTACTCATTTTTCATTGCAAACAGTGCAGGAAGGGTAATATTGCCCTGGCGGAGATCTTCTCCGGCGGGCTTGCCCAATTCTTTTTCGGTTGCCGTGAAATCAAGGATGTCATCAGTGATTTGATATGCCATCCCCAGATAATAGCCGAACCGGTAAAGGGAATCATACACGTCTTCCTCCGCATCCGCAGATATCGCGCCAATTTTGCAGCTGACCGCAATCAGGAGGGCGGTCTTTCGTTTGATTCGGCGCAAATAATCCCTCAGCGACTGGTCAAAGCGGTATTTGTCCTTAATCTGCTCGACCTCGCCGAGACAGACTTCGACAATGGCGCGGGACAATGTCTGGTGGGCGAGCGGATTGTCGATCTTTGTCATATAATCAAGCGACCTGGCGAGAATGTAATCGCCTGTATACATGGCAATCCGATTGTTCCACGTATGATTGATCGTCGGCTGCCCCCGCCGCATCGCTGCTTGATCGATCACGTCGTCATGGACGAGCGAAGCCATATGGATCAGTTCGAGTGCGACGGCCGCATGCTTTACCGTCTGGAGGTCGTATTCGCCAAATTTCGCCGAAAGCAGGACAAATATCGGCCGGATCCTCTTCCCGCCTGCCTTCAAAAGTTGAACGGAGGCCTGTTGGAGCAGCTCGACATCCGAATGGATCGCCCTTTCCAATTCCTGTTCAATCACGTTAAAATCGGTTTTTAAATTGGAGTATAGCATTTTTAGTTTCATCTTTTTTCCACCCGGCTATTATTTCTCTTTGATTCCGATATGAGCCGCTGCCGCTCCTCCGCTGAAGGACTTGTACATCACATCCTTGAACCCTGCTTTCCAGAACATTTGAGCCAGCTCGTCCATGCCGGGAAATTCCCGTGCCGATTCTTGGAGCCATGAATATTCAGAATAACTCTTTGCGAACACTTTGCCGAACACAGGCATGATATAACGGAAGTAAAGCTCGAACAACTGCTTGTATCCCGGCATAGTCGGTTGGGATGTCTCAAGGCAGACTGCCATGCCGCCTGGTTTGATCACCCTATGCATTTCCTGTAGAACGGTCATATAATCCGGGACGTTCCTCAAGCCGAACCCGATTGTCGCATAATCGAATGTATTGTCGTCAAATGGAAGCTCCATTGCGTTGCCGTGAATGAGCTCGACCCTCTCGAGCCCTTCATCCCGCATTTTCTGCTCTGCCACCGACAGCATGTTTTTGCTGAAATCCAGGCCAATGACCCTGCCCTCGGGTCCGGCTGCATCTGCGAGGGCAACCGTCCAGTCTCCCGTTCCGCAGCAGATGTCGATCGCCGAGTCCCCCGGTTGGACATCCATTTTTTTCATCGTCGCTTTTCTCCAGCTTTTGTGCTGCTGAAAGCTGATAATCGAGTTCATCCGATCATATTGGCCGGAAATACTTTCGAAGACGTTGTGCACGCGCTCTTCTTTTGGCTGCATTGTTATCTTTCCCCCGTTCTCAGTCTGCGCTTTGCCGTGTACGGCTCAAGTTCATCCATGAACCGGCCGGAAAGCAAGGCAGGCAATTGCAGGCCTGCGCTTAATTCCCGCTCGATTCTTTCCATCATTTTGCCGATCTGCGCCAAGATGAACTGTTCCGCCTGTATTTTTCCATTAATCGCCGATTCTGTTCCTTCCGACTTCTCAGCACGGGATAAGATGTCAGCAAGACCATCAAGAAAAAGAGAGGAATCGTTCCTTGTCCCTTTTTTGAGCTCGGCATGCATCCTTTTGACGAATAAGAAGTCTGTGAAAACATCAACAAAGCCATATGCTTGGAAATGGATGCAAAAGTTTTCCAAGATGGCTGTTTCGATTTTTTTATAGTTTTGCATGTACATTTCCGGATTCCGGATCTTCCCCTGCCAGGCAATGATTTTTCGCTCATTGATATTCTGGATGGCCTCGGCAAGTGTCTTGATCAGATGGATATCATCCGATCCGGCAAGCATCCCATAATACTGGCCGCTGAGAAAATCACCGGCGAGCACAAGCAGCTGCCGCTGTTTAAGCGTAGCCTGCGGATCATTCACCATCTCATGGGTTTCAAGTGCAATCTGGACGAGCATCGCCGCAGCGGCTGCCGCTTGGCGTTCTTCGTAGTGGAGCGATGAGCCTTCCATGGCTGCCGACATCATCAAGATCAGATCTTCATCAACAACTGGAGATTCAATATAGTTTTTTACATAGGGAAGATTGCTCTTTTTTTCAATGCACTCTTTAATTGAATCCACTAGATGTTTCTGATCTTTTGCAGCCATGTCAATAGTCCTCATTTCCTCTGCTCAATTTAAATACGATTCATAAATGCCGTCACAATTATATCATAATGCTCTTCATTTAGGACATCTCCCAACCCGAAAAAAGGGAAATTAGTCTTTGTCCTTGCCCTTACTCTCCATTTCACCGAACGAGGTGATGATTTTGGCATCGCCGCGCACTTTGATTGCAGACGTATGCTCCGTGAATTGTGCAATGAGCACTTCGCCTTCGTCCAGCTTTTCGGAGTGATGGAATTTCGTATCGGATCCTCTCGTCAATCCGATTACATTAACGCCATCTTTTAAAGCTCTGATCATTACAAAATCCGATCCTTTACCCGCTGTCATTGCCATGCCTCCCTTTTTTGCCTTTGTTTCATCGCCTTATTGCTTGATCAGTGAGAGTACCTCGTTTCTCGCCTGCCTGTCGTTCGCGAAGGCGCCTCTGACTGCAGAAGTGACCGTCTTCGATCCCGGCTTTTTCACCCCACGCATCGTCATGCACATATGCTCCGCTTCGATGATGACCATAACGCCAAGGGGTTCCAGCTTCCGCATCATCGTGTCGGCAACAGTCGAAGTAATGCGTTCCTGCAACTGCGGCCTTGCCGCCACCGTCTCAACCGCCCTGGCAAGCTTGCTGAGCCCCGCTACACGCCCATTGCGCGGGATATAGGCAACATGCGCCTTTCCAAAGAAGGGAACAAGATGGTGCTCGCACATCGAATAAAATGGGATGTCTTTCACGAGTACCAGCTCCTCATGCTCCTCCCCGAATATCGTTTCGAAATATTCATCCGCGGATTTGTTCATCCCAGAAAAAACTTCCTCATACATTTTTGCCACGCGTTTTGGCGTATCGAGAAGCCCTTCTCTGTCTGGATCCTCTCCGATCGCTTCCAAGATCATCCGTACAGCCTTCTCGATTTGCGGCCGATTGAATTCTGCCATGTTCTTCCCTCCGAGTATTCGTCACCTTTATTCGCTCTGTCCATTCTAGCATACGTCTTAATAGGACAAAAAGGAACTGCCTATATGGCAGTCCCTTCTTAGTACGCTAGAAGAATGTATGTATTTATTTTACAGCATCTTTCAGCGCTTTACCTGGTTTGAACGCAGGAACCTTGCTTGCAGCGATCTCGATCTCCTTGCCTGTCTGCGGGTTGCGGCCTTTACGCGCTGCACGCTCGCGGACTTCAAAGTTTCCGAAACCGATTAGAGCAACTTTATCACCGTTTGCCAACGCGTCTTGGATTGACTGGAAAACAGCATCAACCGCCTTCGTTGCGTCTTTCTTGGAAAGTTCCGCAGCTTCAGCTACAGAATTGATAAGTTCAGTTTTGTTCATACCATTCACCTCCTCCCAAAATTGGATCATGTTTGTTTGGACACGTTATTACATTTGTGAACAAATGAATGGATTTCTAAACATCATATATGTCAGAAACCTTGAAAATCGCCGTAATACCAAGCCTTACAGCAATTCTGTTTAAAAGATTATCATAATAAATTTGCGTTAGCAAGAATAAAAGGCTAAAAACAGGAAATGGCGCCGCTGCAATTGCAGTCCGCGCCTTTTTTCCTTGTTTTTTCTCTTTAGCAAGCCTTTATTTATGCTCTATAAAATGATGGCGATCAAGCCGCCCGACCCTTCATTGATGATCCGCTCAAGCGTTTCTTTCAATTTGTATCTCGCATTCTCCGGCATCATTGCAATTTTTGCCTGGATTCCTTCTCTGACAAGCGAGCTGAGGCTTCTGCCGAAAATGTCCGAATTCCAGATGGAAAGCGGATCGTCCTCGAAGTCTTGCATCAAGTAACGAACAAGCTCCTCACTCTGCTTTTCCGTACCGATGATCGGGGCGAATTCCGACTCCACGTCCACTTTGATCATATGGATCGACGGGGCAACCGCCTTCAGCCTGACGCCGAATCGTGCACCCTGGCGGATGATTTCCGGCTCATCCAGGCTCATGTCAGCAAGCGACGGTGCGGCGATGCCGTATCCTGTCTGCTTCACCATCGTCAGGGCATCGGAAATCTGGTCATACTCCCTTTTCGCATCCGCAAAGTCCTGCATTAACTCCAGCAGGTGATCCTTGCCCCTAACTTCAACGCCGACAATCTCTTTCAGCACCTCATCGTATAGCTCATCCGGCGCAAAAAGATCGATCTCTGCCACTCCCTGACCCATGTCAACTCCGGCAAGCCCGGCATTTTCGATAAAATCATACTCAAAAAACTGCTGGACGACGCGATCCACATCCCGGAGCCGTTTGATGTCCTTGACGGTCTCTTTTACCGCCTCCTGGTAGCTGCCGCGGAGCCAGTGATTTTCCTTTAGCGACATGACCCAGCTCGGAAGGTTTACATTCACCTCGAGGACCGGGAATTCATATAATGCTTCACGGAGGACACTCAGTACGTCAGCCTCGCGCATGCTTTCGACCGACATTGACAGAATGGGAATGTCATATTTTTTCTCAAGCTCGTTGCGCAGTGCTTCCGTTTCCGGATGATACGGGCGGGCAGAGTTGATGACCATGATGAATGGCTTTCCTACCTCTTTTAGCTCCTCTATCACTCTCTCTTCCGCCTCGACGTAATCTTTACGCGGAATCTCACCGATTGAGCCGTCCGTCGTGACGACGACCCCAAGGACAGAGTGTTCCTGAATCACTTTCCGCGTGCCGATTTCGGCAGCTTCATGGAAAGAGATTGGTTCTTCAAACCATGGAGTATTAATCATCCGCGGCCCATTTTCGTCTTCATACCCTTTTGCGCCGGGGACAGTGTATCCGACACAGTCGACCAGCCTAACATTCACTTCAAGCCCGTCTTCCACCTGAATGGCAACGGCCTGATTCGGCACGAACTTCGGCTCGGTCGTCATGATCGTCTTGCCTGCGGCGCTCTGCGGCAATTCATCCTGGGCCCTCGCACGGTCAGCCTCGCTTTTAATATTCGGCAGCACCGCCAGCTCCATGAATTTTTTTATAAACGTGGATTTGCCTGTCCTGACTGCCCCTACTACTCCCAGATAAATGTCCCCGCCCGTTCTTTCAGCAATATCTTTGAAAATATCCACCTTTTCCAAGAGATTCCCTCCTATCGTTAAGTTCAGAGGACGACAAACAAGAACAATATATTGTTTATGATGTTGTCCGATTCTTATGTGACTGAATAATAAAAAATCCTTCTTCCACATTATATTGAGTGGAAGAAGGATTATTCCTATTTCGCCATGAAGATCGGCTCATTCTTTTCGTTGACCGTATACGGCAGAGAATAGGCCGGAACGATCGGTGATTCTTCATATAAGATTTTTCTAATGTCGTCCCCAGGCTTGAAAGAGTGTTCTTTCTCCTGAAGGGCCTTGTAAAGGTCGCTGCTATAGTCGACTACGATATCCCCCTGGCCTGTAATGACAAGCGGCAGGTTGTTCTGCGTGTATGGAGAGACGATATACGGCTCCTCTTTGTAGCCGATTTTTTTGTAGTCAAGCGAATAAACATTTTCCGCGAGCTGCTCCTTGAACGGAGGATAGCCTTGTGCGTTAATCCTGATCCGGATTTCCCTGATCTTTTCGGCGATCCTCAGGTCAAATACTTTCACAGCGGGCTTCGTTTCCACGTCAATCAGGACATACTGGAACACACCGCCACTTTCAAAAGCGTTGCCCGGGGCCGATGCGATAAATTGCGGGGCAAGCCGTGAAAAATCAACAGGATAGCGAATGAAAATCGGTGTATCTGCTTCCCTCGTTTTGATCGGCAGGATTCCCCCATTCGCTTCCTGGAACTTTTCTACCGCCGTCTGGACGGATTGAACTTGCTCCTCATACGGTATTTTGTTTTCCGCTCTGTTTTCCTGAGGATACATGCAGCCTGAAAGCAGAAGCATGAATCCGCCAAGCAGCAAAGCACTCATGATCTTCCTCATTGTCTGGACACCTTTCTTTCCGCCTTCTTCAACGTTCAGCTTTACGGGCCACTGTCAGAAAGTCGGCCCCGAAAGAACGACATAAAGCATCAGCAAGGCACCGATGATCATCATGATCCAGGCGAGCAACGCCGTGATGCCCTTTAAAATACCTTTTTTTAATTTGAACCTGCTTATGTAGATCGCACCCATCGCAAGGGCAAGAAGTCCCATGGAAGCGATTGATACCCACATTTTGAACATGGACAGAGACATGCCTGTTCCTCCCCCTCCTACTAATTCCAGCACTTATTATACCATTTCACAAGTGCAGGGGTGATTGGAATTATTACAAAACTGCGGATTGTTCACCAAGCTTCCGCCTTTCGGGCAGGGACGGGCGTCCAAGACGCAAAAAATAATGAAGCAGGGGAAGCGCCCCCGCTTCATTATCAAATGACAATCGTCACCCAGCCCTTCGTTTTAAGCAAATTGTCTTCGGCGTAGTATATGCCGGTAGTGAGACGAACGCATCGTCTCTTGCCTATAGGTCACTGCTGTTCGAGCCTTTCGCTTAAAATGTCTACCAAATCTTCCATTTCATGCGTCTTCAGCCTTGCCATCAGCTGATCTACAGCCTGCTTCGCATTGACGTCTTCAAACAGGATTTGGTAGAGAATATCGGCGATCGGCATCTGGGTATCAAACTTTTCGGCAAGCTGGTGTGCCGCCTTCGTCGTCCGCACCCCTTCTACAACCATCCCCATGTTTTTGAGGACTCCTTCAAGATTCTCACCTTTTCCAAGCAAATTGCCCGCGCGCCAATTACGCGAATGGACACTCGTGCACGTAACAATCAGGTCGCCGATACCGGTAAGACCGGAGAACGTGAGCGGATTCGCACCCATCTTCGTCCCGAGACGTGAAATCTCAGCAAGTCCTCTTGTGATCAGTGCCGCCTTGGCGTTGTCGCCGTACCCGAGACCATCGGAGATTCCAGCAGCCAAGGCAATAATGTTTTTCAGCGCACCGCCGATTTCCACGCCGATCAGATCCGGATTGGTATAAACCCGGAAGTTTGAATTCATGAACAGGTCCTGAGCCTTCTCCGCCGCCCTCATGTTCTTCGAGGAGACAGTCACTGTTGTCGGATGCCGCAAGCTGACTTCCTCTGCATGACTTGGCCCTGATAGGACAACGACATCCTCCAGCACAGGCTCAGGTACCTCCTGCTCAATAATTTCCGAGATTCTCAGCAGAGTATCCGGCTCGATCCCTTTGCTCACATGAATGAACGTCAGCGGCTCTTTCCGGATCTCGACGATTTTTTTCATCATTTCTCTCATCGCCTTCGTCGGAACGGCAATGACTGCCGTTTCAACTCCGTCCAGTGAGGAGATTAAGGAGGTATAGGCGGTAATGTTCACTGGCAGCTCGATGCCCGGCAAGTATTTTTCATTTGTATGTTGGTCATTGATTTCCCTGCATTGGTCCTCGTTCCGAGTCCATAAACGGACGTCATGGCCGTTGTCAGCCAGGACGATCGCCAGAGCTGTTCCCCAGCTCCCGGCTCCAATCACGGAGACTTTTTGTGCATTCGTCATCTTTTCACCCTCTTGGAATATTTTTCGGATGCGATGGTTTTTATCCCGCTTAAACAGCCTGTTCCCACCCGCTTCAGAAATTCATGAAAAAGCTGGCGGGTGAGGATTTCAACAGGCATCCCAAGCACGATTCGTTCAACGAACAATCTATGGGGAATTAAACCCCGGACGATTGACGCCTCCCTTTATTTCCGCTGTCTCGTCAATATTTTTATCGGGGTGCCTTCAAAGCCGAAAGCGTTCCGGATCTGGTTTTGGAGGAAGCGCTCATAAGAAAAATGCATGATTTCCGGATCATTGACGAACACGACGAATGTCGGCGGCTTGACCGCGACCTGTGTCGTATAATAAATCTTCAGCCTGCGCCCTTTATCGCTCGGAGCAGGGTTCATCGCTGCCGCATCCGTGATCACTTCGTTCAGAATGCTTGACTGAACGCGGAGTGAGTGGTTTTCGCTCACCATCTGGATGACCGGCATCAGGTTGGTCACCCGCTTGCCTGTTTTTGCAGAAAGGAAGACGATCGGCGCATAGTCGAGGAATAAAAAGTGTTCGCGGATCTGCTCTTCGAACTTGCGCATCGTTTTTTCATCCTTTTCCACAGCGTCCCATTTGTTCACTGCGATGACGACCGCACGTCCTGCCTCATGGGCATAGCCGGCAATCTTCTTGTCCTGCTCAAGGATCCCTTCCTCACCGTTGAGGACAACAACGACAACGTCGGAACGTTCAATTGCTTTCAAGGCGCGAAGCACACTGTATTTTTCCGTGCTTTCATACACCTTGCCTTTCTTCCTCATTCCGGCGGTATCAATAATGTTGTATTTCTGCCCGTCAAATTCATAAGCAGAGTCAATTGCATCGCGGGTTGTGCCAGCAATATCACTGACGATAACCCTCTCTTCGCCAAGCAGCGCATTCACAAGCGAAGATTTGCCGACGTTCGGCCGTCCGATCAGGCTGAAGCGGATGACATCGTCTTCCACCTGGTCATCTTCGATACGAGGGAAGTTTTTCACCACTTCATCAAGAAGGTCGCCAAGCCCGAGTCCATGTGAACCCGAAATCGGGAACGGTTCTCCGAAACCAAGCGCATAGAAATCGTAAATATCCGCCCGCATTTCCGGGTTGTCCACTTTGTTGACGGCCAGAACAACAGGCTTTTTCGAGCGGTAGAGGATTTTCGCCACCTCTTCATCAGCGCTGGTCACGCCTTCCCTGCTGCTGGTGATAAAAATCATTACATCTGCTTCCTGGATTGCGATTTCCGCCTGCTGCCTGATTTCTTCCAGGAACGGGGCATCGCCGATCTCAATACCGCCAGTGTCAATAACATTGAACTCATGTGTCAGCCACTCGCCTCCGCCATAAATCCGGTCACGTGTCACACCTGGTGTATCTTCGACGATTGAAATCCGTTCTCCGACAATCCGGTTAAAGATTGTTGATTTCCCTACGTTCGGCCTGCCTACAATCGCTACTGTTGGTTTTGCCATATCCATCACTCACTTTTATTTCATTAATGTATTTGTCAATAGAGAGCATCCGGCACTTCTGCCATGCTTGCCGTCAAAAAATCCATTTTCACTCCATAGTATCATAATTTTTTTGCAAAAGGCAAAAAGAACATGAAATTCAGGCCTTGTTCCTTATGTTTACTTATACACTTTGTGACGGTTGCCGCCAAATGCCATTTCCGCGAGCCGCCCAGCGAGATGGACCGCAGTCTGGGCAAAAAGAGTCGTGGCGATCATATCCATCACCTGCCCGGAGCCGACTTTCGGTTCCATGATTACGCGTGAAAAAAGACTGGCAAAAAGTGTTTCCCCCTGCAACAGGACGAGGACAACAAAAACGAGCCGGGATAGGAGTGAACGGGGGAAAAACAAATAAGAGAAGACGAATAAACTAAATACAATAATCCAGCTTGGGTCAATAATGAGGATGACCGGGTCATACAGGGCCGCAAATTGAAAGCCGGTATAGCCGAACATCCCCGTTATTACGGTAAAGATGATATAAAACTTTTTGCCTGTCGGCAACATTGCAATGAAGCTCCAGCAAAGGATGGCAAGCAAAAAAGCGGATGCTGAAAACGCAAATCCCGAAACCTTTAATTCGACCGGAAACAAAATGATCAGCAGCAGAGCGAGCAAACAGCCCGGCCTCCTGAGCCGGTTGTCTCTGCCAACAATAAAATAGCCATAAATCCAGGCAGCCCACACCGTCAATAAATAATATCCGCCTTCCATTCCTGTCACCCTCCTTTCCTTTACCCATTATGGTAAAAGAAAAAAGAGTTTAATCACGAAAGAGCAAATAAGCCCCCCGATCTGTGGCGGGGGGCGTAACAAGCATCTTATTTATTAAAATCTTTCAGCTGGTCGCCAATCATGTCGCTCAATGAAAATCCTTTTGATTCTTCAGGGAGTTCATAATCATCGTTTTGCGCATATGGCTGTTCTTCCAGCTCCTTCATGCTCAACGACAGGCGCTGCTCACTTTCATTCGCATCCAGGACCTTCACTTTGACTGTCTGGCCTTCCTCAAGCACTTCATGCGGTGTACCGATATGCTTATGGGAGATTTGCGAAATGTGGACAAGGCCTTCTACTCCAGGGAATACTTCGACGAATGCGCCAAAGGAAACGAGACGTTTGACCGTTCCTTCAAGAACCGTGCCTCTTGGCGCCTTTTCTGCGATATTTTCCCATGGCCCAGGCAATGTTTCCTTGATGGACAAGGAAATGCGCTCGTTGTCTTTGTCGACAGAAAGCACCTTGACCTTAACTTTTTCCCCTTCCGCCACGACGTCGGATGGCTTGTCGACATGCTGATGGGACAATTGGGAGATATGGACAAGGCCATCGACCCCGCCGATATCGACAAATGCTCCAAAATCAGTCAAACGCTGTACTGTGCCATCCAGAACCTGGCCGGCTTCAAGCTTCTCAAGCAAGCCTTGTTTCTCTTTGCTCTTCTCATCTTCCACCACAGCGCGATGGGACAGGATCAGGCGGTTTTTCTCGCGGTCAAGTTCCACAATCTTAAAAGAAAGTGTTCTGCCCTGGTAATCTGAGAAATCCTCTACAAAGTAATCCTCAACCAACGACGCCGGTACAAAGCCTCGAACACCAAGGTCGACAACGAGGCCGCCTTTTACGACTTCACTAACTTCCGCGTCAAATACTTCGCCGCTTTCGAATGACTTTTCAAGTGTCTCCCAAGCTTTTTCAGCATCAACTTTGCGTTTCGAAAGAACAAGCAGCTCTTCCTCTACTTTTGTAACGATGAGATCAAGCACATCGCCGACACTTACTGCATCGTCCGCTTTTTCAATATGGAGGCTGGAAAGTTCGCTGATCGGAATGATTCCGTCAATCTTGCTTCCCTCCACATCAACAAGAACCTGCTTTTCTTCAATCTTCGTCACAGTTCCTTTTACTTTGTCTCCCTCGGAGAAT
Source organism: Lederbergia sp. B243.17 (assembly GCF_057657925.1). Lineage (NCBI taxonomy): Bacteria > Bacillati > Bacillota > Bacilli > Caryophanales > Bacillaceae > Lederbergia > Lederbergia sp. B243.17. The sequence continues at coordinate 5,269 of NZ_JBWBKF010000037.1, read as the reverse complement.
GTTTTCATCTCAAAATTGTTCATTTGATCCTCTGACATATGTACTCCTCCTGTCCGGCATTGTAAATGGTTTTGCAAGGAAGGTGATCCTGTATTGGAAGGTTCAGATAAATCCTCACATAATTCCAAAAAGTTGTCTTTGTATAAACTTCTTATAAATAAACATATTTGTCAAGCATTTGCTTTCAGCCCTTGTGTGCGTCATGCAACTTCCGGATTTCCTCCATGATGACCTCGGTTGCGATTTCAGCAGAGGCTCGCTCCGCTCTCAGTTTCGAGAAATCAATCGGCGGACCGTACACGACCTTGAGCCTCCTCAGCGGCTTATAAGGACCGATAATGGCACAGGGCACAACGCTTGCATCCGACCGGAGCGCAAAAAAACCTGCCCCTGCAAGTCCTTTCCCTATTTCTCCGGTTTTACTCCTCGTTCCTTCTGGAAAAAGGCCAACGACTCTTCCTTCCTTCAGGTACTTTAGGCCCGTTCGCAGCGCTTCACGGTCGCTCATCCCCCGTTTAACAGGAAAGGCGTTAATGTTTTCCATTAATGTCTTCCCGAACTTGTTGCTGAAAAGCTCGGCCTTTGCCATGAAATGGACTGGGCGGGGAGCCGTAAAACCTACGACCGGCGGGTCAAGGTTATCGATATGGTTTGTGCATAAGAGCACTCCGCCTTCTTTTGGAAAATGCTCCAGCCCAATGACCTGGATTCTGTAAAATGGTTTCAGTATCCCTTTTACGATTGATCTAGCAAATTCATAAAAAGCCATTCCCTTCGATCCTTTCCATCGCCAATTCATAAATCTTCTGGACGACTTCTTCAATCGTCAAATCAGAAGCATCGACCTCAATTGCATCGTCCGCTTTTCTCAGCGGTGAAACTGCCCTTTCCGAATCAAGCTTGTCCCTTTGCTTGATTTCCTCAAGCAGGACGGAAAGATCGGAGGCAAATCCTTTTCTTACATTTTCCGCATAGCGCCGTTCTGCACGGACAGCCGCACTGGCAAGCAGGAAAATTTTCAGCTCGGCTTCAGGCAGCACCCTCGTGCCAATGTCCCTGCCGTCCATCACAATCCCGCCGGCCCGGCCCATCAGCTGCTGGCGGCGAACCAACTCGTCGCGGATCTTTCCGTGTGCCGCAACGATGGATACAGAATTGGTCACTTCCGGCCCTCTGATCGCCTTGCTGACATCTTCGCCGTCCATGTAGACAAGCTGAAGCGGACCTTCTTTCTTCAATTCGATAACAGTATCCATCAATAGTCCGATCAGCTTCTGTTCATCATCCAAGCCAACACCGTGCAGGATCGCTTTATAAGTGATGGCGCGATACATCGCTCCAGTGTCCACATACACGTACCCAAGCCGCTCTGCTACTATTTTCGACACAGTGCTCTTTCCGGCAGCCGCTGGCCCGTCAATCGCAATGCTAATCTTCTCTTTAGCCATTTACCCTCACCCGTTCACCAATAATCTTCCAAAAAACTACTCCATCATTTTAACACAAAAGTCCTTTTTTCGCTCATTGCTTGAAACGGGGAAATGGCACATGATGCAACAGTCAACGGCTGACTGGACCGCCGGCCTCCAGTTTCTCCTCGGGCTGCTGTCCGGCCGTCCCTTCATACAGATGGATCCTGTTCAGATATGGGGCAGGCTTGGAGTTCAGGACAAAGAGCTGGACGACGACGACCATCAGCAAATGGATGACAGCAAGCTTGAATATGATCCTCTCAATCCTTATCATTCGAATCCTCCCTTTTTCCGTAGTATCCGGCAAAAAGGGAAATCTATGCAGGATGGCCAAATTCCGGACGATCCCTTTATTGCTTTTTACGCAGTTCCAGCTGGCGCTCAAAGCAAAAACGGATGAGCTGCTGCTGCTGTTCTTCATCTAAATCCAGAAATTGAAGGGATGCAAGTTTCATGCTGCCTTTTTCAAAAACCCTTATTACCCTGCAAGTAACCTTCAAATAAGAATATTTTTGCTGCATTGGCAGAACAATGTACGCCTCCCCGGCTTCCCTGCTCTCAAGTTCGACATTTTTCGGAAGAACCGCTGCACAACCGCCCGCACTTACATCATACGTAATGGTTGTCAGTTTTTCGCCCGTATCAGGAAAATGGAGTGCGATGTCAGCGGCCGAAACGACTCTAACGAACTCCCGGCGCTGAATTTTGAACAGTTGGTCATCTCCCGGATAGGAGAGCATGGTCATCGGGATATTGCGTTTCACACGGCCTGTAACTTCCGATTCGAAAAAGTAGGCACTACTGGATGAATCGCCTGCAAAATGTACGGATAACTTTTTTCCTGCCGGCAGAAAGGCTGTCCGGTTCGTCTCCACCCTCACCGGGTATTGAATGAAAATCGTCTCATCTTCCAAATCAACGACTTTTGTCTTGTATCTTTCGACTTCTTCGACATTTTCGATTTCAATCATTAATTCCATCCCGATTTTTACCATCATTGTGTACACTTCCTAATCTATAAAGTAAGAAACTTGATGTGTATGCTCTTTATCCAGCGATTTTCCTGAAATAACAGCTGGATGCCTCACCATATAGCGGGCAGGCTCTCAAACTAATTCTGTGTCATGCGCACAGCGGTAGAGAAAACCGACGGCCGGTAAGTTGTGTATCATGCTGATCCACAAAAATACGCCCAGCCCCTGGTTCCATTATCTCATGGTTTTTCCAATTCTTCCATATAAGAAAAAGCCGGTGAAGGGGGTCTAGCCCCTTCACCGGCTCAAACTGCCAGATCATACATTGTTTCAGCGTTTTGCAGACGCTCGATTTTTTCTTCCGTTCCGTCTTTAGCATTGATGAAAATGCGGAACGTATCGTCACCAAGTGTGCCGAGGAATTCATGGCAGAGCACTTCATTGCCGAGCTCATTTTCAACGACGGCAAGGTTTTCATCCATGATCTTCACCTTCGGGGAAATGAATTCTCTCGCCTCTTTCGCCGAAAGCTTCTGCGCCGGCAAAGCACGTGAATCCTTTCCTCTTACATAATCAGAGGCCGCAAGCCCGACAACCTGTCCATTATCCAAGGCCACTTTCACTTGGATTGATTCCGAGTAAATCGTTACACCGTCCTGAACGGGCGCAAAGGAAATGAGGCCCATCGTGTCATATTGCACGCTGTCCAATACCTTTAGGTTTTTATACCCATTTTTCGCTAAAAACTTTTCCGCACTTCCTGCAGCTTCATGCAGGCTGATGTTCTGTTTTCCAAGATTGCGGTGGAGCATATACCAGATCGGGTGACCTCCGACCTTCGTCAAGTCCATTGTTGCTTGTTCACCGTTTTTTCCTTCCAGGGAAACGCTGTAAAATTCAAAACCAGCGCCCTTGTGATTTTCACTGATTGTTTGCCCTGCAACATTCTGCAGCCCCGATAGCTTTTTCGCTTGGGCGAGTCCCTGCTCTTTTGTAATCTTGTCTCCCTTCAGGTTTTTGAAACTTTCATCCCGTTTTTGAAAGCTGACGACAGCGGGGTTTTCCATATCCGTCTGATCATAGCTGCCGACCCGCTTTTCCACTGTCTGGAAGCCGTCAACGATTGTGTTGTCCATTTTTTCATTGCCCGCAGCCATAGCGAGATCAACATCCATCCAGCGAAGGTTCTTTGCCAGCACTTGATGCTGCAGTTTTCTTAGTTCGGTCCGCAATTCGCTGCTCTGGCTATACATCGTTTTCAGCTGGTTGTATTCCTTGTCGGACAGCGGTTCATTCTTCAAATCACGGACCGCGGTCCTGTAACTGAAGTTCCCGATATTCGACAGAAATTCCTCTGTCTTGTTAAAAGGCATGAGGGAGAGCGGAAGCTGACCAACTTCTGTCCGGGCATCGGATGTGATGCGCCAAACATCGGCCAGCTGCGGTGACAATGTTTTGTTCGAGTTCATTGCCAATGCGGTGCCGATTTTATCATGGAGTGTATCCATATGGTACGCCAAATTATGAAACGCCCGCTGATAGTTATTTTCGGTATGAATCATCACTGCTTCTTTTTTCTTATTTTCATTGTAGCCCCAGTAAGCCGTACCCGCGACTGCGATAGCCAATATAGCGATCATTACATTTCTTACCATCTGTCGATTCGCCTCCTCTACTTGCAAAAAATATGGTTGCCGATCGTCTTAATCTGCGGCCTCGTCCAAATCCACGCACTTGTTGCAGTCTGTGGATTGAAATAATAAAGTGCATTTCCGGATGGATCCCAGCCATTGATAGCATCAAGAACAGCCTTCGTCGATTGCTCGTTCGGCTCAAGCCAGATTTGTCCGTCGGCAACCGCGGTGAACGCGCCAGGCTCAAAGACGACCCCAGAGACGGTGTTCGGGAAGGAGGCGCTTTCGATCCGGTTCAAAATGACAGCTGCAACGGCAACCTGTCCTTCATACGGTTCACCTCGCGCTTCGCCGTGAACGGCATTGGAGAGCAATTTGATATCATTCTGGGAATATCCCCGCGGCGTATTGACGGCTTTATTATTCGACTTTGATGCATTCTTGTTTACATCCGACCCGCCGTAATGGGTAAATTGCTTCCCCTTTCTGATGTTATCCTCCACATAGTTTTTATCGTATTTAGATGCATTTGCAAGCTTCTGCTTCGTGTTCCCGCCTGCCAATCCATCTGGCTTCATGCCGAATGCCTCCTGGAAATTGCGAAGCGCCCAGTATGTGGACCAGCCGAATACCCCGTCAATATTTCCCTTATAGTAGCCAAGGTATTGGAGCCTTGCCTGCAATTCAATTACATCATCGCCGGTCGCACCTCTTTGGATGACCTGGTCGGAAAAGGCGAACGTCCGCCCTCCTTCGGCCCCCGAGAAGGCTGCGGCGACAATTAGAGCGACAAGCACCAGTTTGAACAAAATACGCTGTTTCATAGCTGCACCTCCATAACTAGTTCATTTATAACGCTATTGTCTGCAAGGGAACCGTATTTATTCATGTCGGTTTGATTCGGTGCCAGACAATTTGTCTATGTCGTTCCACTCCTTATGCTCACTCGGAAAGGCCACACCATCGACAGAAGAAGCCACGCTTCCTCTTCTCACTTTGACGTCCCCCTAACTGAAAGATGAAAGCCAAATAAAAAAAGAGACGGTATTCTAAAGTGGTACCTGTAGGTAGGACACTCGAAAAAAAGAGTGTTCAACCTGCAGGTGCTTTTTATATACTTGAAATTAAGAATATGGGATTAGGGGATAACATGAGCAAAGTAACTTTTTCGTCCGAACAGGTAAGTGCA
>NZ_JBWBKF010000030.1:0-452 GCF_057657925.1 Lederbergia sp. B243.17 | reverse complement strand
ACCCCCAACCTACTGATTACAAGTCAGTTGCTCTACCAATTGAGCTAGGCCGGCATAAATATGGTGGAGGATGACGGGATCGAACCGCCGACCCTCTGCTTGTAAGGCAGATGCTCTCCCAGCTGAGCTAATCCTCCATTTTTAAGCCTGGCAGCGTCCTGCTCTCGCAGGGGGAAACCCCCAACTACCATCGGCGCTGAAGAGCTTAACTTCCGTGTTCGAGATGGGAACGGGTGTGGCCTCTTCGCTATAGCCGCCAGACAAGGTTATAAGAGAAATGTTTCATTCTCTGAAAACCAGATACATGAGAAGGTAAAACCGGAAAACTGTTTGATTAAGTCCTCGATCGATTAGTATCCGTCAGCTCCATGTGTCACCACACTTCCACACCGGACCTATCCACCTGATCATCTTTCAGGGATCTTACTGGCTTGCGCCATGGGAAATCTCAT
>NZ_JBWBKF010000029.1:0-93849 GCF_057657925.1 Lederbergia sp. B243.17 | reverse complement strand
TGGCGGCGATAGCGAAGAGGCCACACCCGTTCCCATCTCGAACACGGAAGTTAAGCTCTTCAGCGCCGATGGTAGTTGGGGGTTTCCCCCTGCGAGAGCAGGACGCTGCCAGGCAAACGAAAGACACCGCGGATGCGGTGTCCTTTTTTGTTTTATCTGCTTAACGGAGCGGCTGTTCCATTTTTATTGTCCGTTTAGAGGCTATATCGTGTTTCATCGATAAGGTTCTCTTCCGTAGCACATATGTCTTCGTCTCGGCAAATATATCTCACTCCTGGAGGATATATCTCCTTCTCAGTAAATATATCGCCGTCCTGGCGAATATATCGACAAGTTCATCATTTTATCTGAAATCCAGTTGCTTCTGGGCATCCCCAGCAAAGATATCGACCAACTCCATGAATGTATGTCGTTCTCAGAAAAGTTATCTACCAACTCTGTGAAGATATCTACCATCCCAGCAATTTTATGTCGTTCTTAGCCAAAGTATCGACCATTTCACCTATCTACGGGCAGTTGCCTGTCAATTTTGCTACTGGTTAATGGTCATTCGTTCCCTATTTTAGAATCGTCTTCCCAATCTTCTCCGACACATTCACATTTTTCTCTGTCCTTCTCAAAAGCCGGCATCCTTGCCCGCAATTTCCCTTTCATCTACAATCTGACACACCCAAGCACTAACAGAAAGTGGGCTGATTTTCTCTTCCGAACCGGTTTCTCGTCACTGCTGAATGGATAAAATAATAGGGAGCAACTATTTGCAACAGTGCTGATCAGTCCTGTATAATATAAGTCAAATATAGTCAAAGTCAAGCGGACGATCAAGGAGGCGGCTTGATGATGCGTAACATATCTGACCTGATTGAAAGCTATTTAAAAAAGGTCATTGAGTTAAGCGAAGGTGAAATTGTAGAGATTAAACGGAATGAAGTGGCAGATAAATTTCAATGCGTCCCTTCCCAGATCAATTATGTCATCAATACTCGCTTTACGATCGAAAGAGGATATATGGTTGAGAGCAAGCGTGGGGGCGGAGGTTATATCCGCATTACGAAAGTAAAGGTGCATGATGAAGCCCAATTGATCGATCAGCTGACGATGCTGGTCGGCAACCGGATCTCTCAAGCAGTCGCCCAGGACATTATAGAAAGAATGATGGAAGAAAGGCTCGTTTCTGAGCGTGAAGGCAAACTGATGATCAGCGTTATGGACCGGGCGGCACTTTTTATAGACTTGCCTGCCAGGGATGAGCTTCGGGCCCGGCTGCTCAAGTCGATGCTGCAAGCGATCAAATATAACTGAATGAGGTGACGGCAATGATATGCCAGGAATGCAATGAAAGGCCTGCAGCGCTTCATTTTAAGAAATTCGTGAATGGCGAGCAGACCACCATTCATTTATGTGAGCGGTGCGCAAAAGAAAAGAGTGAACTGCTGATGATGGATAAAGGAGCCGGATTTTCGATCAATGATCTGCTTGCGGGACTTTTCAATTTCGATGCAGCTGTGCAGACAGCGAAACTGCAATCACAATCCCCCTCACCTTATATTGTCCAGTGTGATGTTTGCAAGCTGACATATAAGCAGTTTATTGAAACGGGGAAATTTGGCTGTGCCCATTGTTATACAGCCTTTAAAGATTATATGGACCCGATACTAAAAAGGCTTCATAGCGGAAATACGCACCATGCGGGAAAAGTTCCCGCCCGTCTCGGCGGCTCTCTTCATCTAAAGCGTGAGATCCAGCAGCTGAAAGATGAGCTCACTCGCCTGATTGTTCAGGAGGAGTTTGAACAGGCTGCAGAGGTGCGGGACCGTATTCGTTCCCTTGAAAAAAATATTTCAGAGGGAGGGAAATAGCGAATGAACCTCGAAAAGTTCTTAAACACGGCAGTCAGCTCATGGATGAGTGCAGATGGGCCTGATTCGGACATTATTTTAAGCTCCCGAATCCGGCTGGCGCGAAATTTGCAAAAGTATAAGTTCCCTACCTTGTTTAGTAACGAAGAGGCAAGGGAAATAATCAACAAACTTCATGGACTTATCACATCGGAGGCTTTAGCGGGTTTTGGTGCAGTGGACTTTCTGCAAATGAGCGAGTTAAAGGATCTAGAAAAGAGAGTGTTGGTTGAAAAGCATTTGATCAGTCCGCGTCTTGCAGAATACTCACCACATGGAGCGGTTATCCTTTCAGAGCTGGAAGATATCAGCATCATGATCAATGAAGAAGACCACATCCGCATTCAATGCTTGTTTCCTGGCCTGCAAATTGAGGAAGCTTGGAAACTGGCAAATGAGATTGACGATCAGCTGGAGCAGGAGCTTGATTATGCATTCAGCGAAGATCTGGGGTACCTGACAAGTTGTCCAACCAATGTCGGAACAGGCTTGCGGGCATCGGTCATGGTTCATTTGCCAGCATTGATTCTGACAAGACAAATGAACAGGATCATACCGGCCATCAATCAACTCGGTTTGGTTGTAAGAGGAATGTACGGCGAAGGCAGTGAAGCGCTTGGCAATATTTTTCAAATATCCAACCAGATCACACTCGGTAAATCAGAAGAAGATATTATTGGAGATCTGATCGGGGTTGTGCGCCAGATTATCAGTCAGGAGCGGCAAGCCCGGGAAGCATTAGTAAAAACATCCAACATACAATTAGAAGACCGCGTCTTTCGTTCATACGGTATTTTGGCCAACAGCCGGATTATCGAGACGAAAGAGGCCGCCGAGTGTTTATCGGATGTAAGATTGGGCATAGATACAGGATATATTGATTTATCGAGAAATATTTTGAATGAATTGATGATCTTAACACAGCCGGGCTTTTTGCAGCAATATGCCGGGGGTCCGCTTCGCCCGGAAGAGAGAGATATTAAGAGAGCTGCTTTTATTCGGGAACGTCTGAAGTTTGATGAAAAGGACTGTTAGGAGGAGATTGTATGATGTTTGGCCGTTTTACTGAGAGAGCGCAGAAGGTGCTGGCCCTGTCGCAGGAAGAGGCGATTCGCCTCGGTCACAGCAATATCGGGACAGAGCATATTTTACTCGGGCTTGTACGTGAAGGAGAAGGAATCGCAGCCAAGGCTTTGTATGGTCTGGCACTCGGACCTGAGAAGATCCAGAAAGAAGTGGAGAGTTTAATTGGAAGAGGTAACGAGACATCTCAAACGATCCATTATACACCGAGAGCGAAGAAAGTGATCGAACTCTCCATGGATGAGGCGAGAAAGCTCGGCCACTCCTATGTTGGCACAGAACATATCCTCCTCGGTCTGATTCGTGAGGGGGAGGGTGTGGCGGCCAGGGTGCTCAATAACCTCGGAGTCAGCCTGAACAAGGCACGCCAACAGGTGCTGCAGCTGTTGGGAAGCAGCGAGGCGAACAACCACGCGAGCGGAAGTGCCTCCAGTGCGAGCACCCCTACATTGGACAGTCTGGCCCGTGACCTCACTGCCATCGCGAGGGAAGGCACGCTTGATCCGGTGATCGGGCGAAACAAAGAGATCCAGCGTGTTATTGAAGTTTTGAGCAGAAGAACGAAAAACAATCCAGTTCTCATCGGCGAGCCGGGTGTCGGGAAGACGGCTATTGCAGAAGGGCTGGCGCAGCAAATTATTAATAATGAAGTTCCTGAAACGCTGCGAGATAAACGAGTAATGACACTTGATATGGGTACAGTGGTCGCAGGAACGAAATACCGCGGAGAATTTGAAGACCGCCTGAAGAAAGTGATGGATGAAATCCGGCAGGCCGGCAACATTATCTTATTCATTGATGAGCTCCATACCTTGATTGGGGCGGGTGGAGCGGAAGGCGCCATTGATGCTTCGAATATCCTGAAGCCGTCACTTGCAAGAGGAGAGCTTCAATGCATCGGCGCGACTACTCTTGATGAATACCGCAAATATATTGAAAAGGATGCTGCACTTGAGCGGCGTTTTCAGCCGATCCAGGTTGATCAGCCAACAGCAGAAGAGTCCATTCAAATACTGGAAGGCCTCCGTGACCGTTATGAGGCCCACCACCGGGTATCGATTACGGATGAAGCAATTGAGGCTGCTGTCAAGCTGTCTGACCGCTACATCTCCGACCGATTCTTGCCGGATAAGGCGATCGACTTGATTGATGAAGCGGGTTCCAAAGTCCGTCTCCGCTCCTATACGACTCCGCCTAACCTGAAAGAATTGGAAGGGAAGCTCGAGGCGGTGCGCAAGGAAAAAGACGCCGCTGTCCAAAGCCAAGAGTTCGAGAAGGCGGCTTCGCTGCGAGACAACGAACAGCGTTTGCGGGAAGAACTCGAGGAAACAAAGAACAGCTGGAAAGAGAAGCAAGGCCAGGAAAACAGCGAAGTGACAGTGGAAGATATTGCTCAGGTCGTTTCAAGCTGGACGGGAATCCCTGTATCAAAGATTGCCTCGACGGAAACCGACCAGTTGCTGAAGCTTGAGGAAATCCTTCATAAGAGGGTCATCGGTCAGGATGAGGCGGTCAAAGCGGTCGCTAAGGCAGTACGGCGTGCGCGGGCAGGTTTGAAAGATCCGAAGCGTCCGATCGGCTCCTTCATTTTCCTTGGCCCTACAGGGGTCGGTAAGACAGAACTTGCCCGTGCGCTCGCTGAATCAATGTTCGGCGACGAGGATGCGCTTATCCGCATTGATATGTCCGAGTATATGGAAAAGCATTCCACTTCAAGACTCGTAGGTTCCCCTCCGGGATATGTCGGATTCGAAGAGGGCGGACAGCTGACAGAGAAAGTCCGCCGCAAACCGTACTCTGTCATCCTGTTAGATGAGATTGAGAAGGCCCACCCGGATGTCTTCAACATTTTGCTGCAGGTACTGGAAGATGGCAGGCTGACCGACTCAAAAGGCCGGACGGTCGACTTCCGCAACACTGTGCTCATTCTGACTTCGAATGTCGGGGCGCAAGCACTGCAGCGTAATAAGTATGTTGGCTTCAGCATCCAGGACGGTGAGACGGATTACAAGGATATGAAGGGCAAAGTGATGGAGGAGCTGAAAAAAGCCTTCCGTCCGGAGTTCCTGAACCGGATTGATGAAATCATTGTCTTCCACTCTTTGGAGAAGCCACATCTGAAAGAGATTGTAAGTCTGATGTCCAGCCAGCTAATGAAGCGGCTTAACGAACAAGATATGGATCTTGAAATCACCAACGCGGCGATGGAAAAATTGTCCGAAGAAGGATTTGATCCTGAATATGGAGCGAGACCGTTGAGAAGAGCCATTCAGAAATTCGTCGAGGACCGATTGTCTGAAGAATTGCTGAAGGGGAATATTTCGGCGGGACAGCATATAGTGATCGATGTGCAAGATGGCGAGTTTACTGTCAAGGCGACAGAAGGTTCCGTCTCCTAATGCAGGCGGGGTACGCGGAAAACGCGTACCCCATTTCGTCATTGTTGTTCATTTTTTGAGGGGGAAAGCTACGGATGGCTAAGAAAAAAACGAAATTCATCTGTCAATCCTGCGGATACGAGTCAGCCCGTTGGATGGGGAGATGCCCGGGATGCGGGGAATGGAATTCGCTCGTCGAAGAAGTGGAGATCACCGGTAAGCAGCCCGTTAAGACGTTCCAGCATACGGCACCGGGAGTAGTGGCGAAGGCTGCACCGATTACCTCGATTGAAACCGAGCAGGAGCCAAGAGTCAGGACTAAGATGAAAGAGCTGAACCGGGTGCTCGGGGGCGGCGTTGTGCCTGGATCTCTCGTTCTGATCGGTGGAGACCCGGGTATCGGGAAATCCACACTGCTGCTTCAAGTATCCGCACAGCTTGCTGCTGCGAGTGATAAAGTGCTGTATGTATCAGGAGAGGAATCCATCAAGCAGACGAAGCTTCGGGCGGACCGCTTAAATGTGTCGGCGTCAAATCTGTTCATTTATGCGGAGACAAATTTAGAGTCGATCCACCATACAATTGAAAATGTTTCACCGAATTTTGTAGTGATTGACTCCATTCAGACCGTCTATCATCCTGAGGTAACTTCCGCGCCTGGAAGTGTATCACAAGTCCGAGAGTGTACGGCGGAGTTAATGCGGATCGCCAAAACGAAGGGGATTGCAATATTCATCGTCGGCCATGTTACGAAAGAAGGATCGATAGCGGGCCCGCGCTTGCTCGAGCATATGGTCGACACCGTCCTTTATTTTGAAGGTGAGCGCCATCACACATACCGGATATTGCGCGCCGTAAAGAACCGTTTTGGTTCGACAAACGAAATGGGTATTTTTGAAATGAAGCAGCAAGGTCTTGTTGAGGTGGAGAACCCGTCGGAAATATTCCTCGAAGAGCGGTCGATGGGGGCGTCTGGCTCTACGGTGGTCGCATCGATGGAAGGCACGAGACCTGTCCTTGTCGAGGTGCAGGCATTGATTTCCCCGACAAGCTACGGCAACCCGCGCCGGATGGCGACGGGAATAGACCATAACCGCGTATCTCTCATCATGGCTGTCCTTGAAAAGCGGGTCGGCATGCTGCTGCAGAACCAAGATGCTTATTTGAAAGTAGCAGGCGGCGTCAAGCTCGATGAACCGGCGATCGATTTGGCGGTCGCGACGAGCATTGCGTCAAGCTTCAGGGACAAACCAACAAAGGCAAGCGACTGCTTTATCGGGGAAGTCGGATTGACAGGTGAAGTCCGCAGGGTGTCCCGGATTGAGCAGCGGGTCCAGGAAGCGGCAAAGCTTGGCTTTGAGCGGGTAATATTGCCAGCGAATAATATCGGAGGCTGGGATCCGCCGAGCGGTGTGCGGCTGCTCGGCGTAAAAACCGTGGGAGAAGCATTGCAGGCAGCTTTTTCTGAATGATTGGCTGCGGGGCGAGGGGGAAGACGGATGGCGCGTTGCCATCCGAGATTAATCGCGTCATCCGAGAATAACATGCCTATCTGAGAATAAGACGTCGCTATCCGAGAATAACAGGTCCTTTGCGGGAAAGCCTGCCGCCCATATTGGAATCACGTTCCCCCTTAAGAAAGAACCGGTGTCCCCTTAAGGAAAATTTTGGGCGCCGTTCTCCCTGTACCTGTCCGTTGACATCAGGGTAGGTAGTTGCTACCCTTCATAACAAGGGAAAATAGATCCCTTTTTGAAGTGGCAGACGGAAATTCGAAAAATATTTGATTGTTGCACGTTTTAAAGTCGGTTTATTGTTTATAATTACTAAAAGGAGGTGGAGGGGTGCATGTTAAAACGAATTGTACAAGCATGCGTCTTGCTGCTGGGAGGGACGCTCGGAATCTTTTTAATACCGGAGCTGCTCAAGGTGGCAGGGCTTGAAGGAAATGCCTTGATTAATAATCCGTATATTGCTGCTCTTTCAGGCGCTATTATATTTTATCTTATTACTTTTTGGGCAGTTGATTACATTGTTAATGCGGTAAAATGGTTGGAAGATAAGTTGGTGAAGGCTCCGATCACAGATATCTTGTTCGGCAGTCTCGGTCTCACGTTCGGACTGATTGTCGCTTTTCTGGCAGGTTTGGCGATCAATCAGATTGAGATCCCGATTGTCAATACAGTTGTCCCGATCTTCTTGACGCTTCTGCTCGGCTATCTCGGGTTTCAAGTAGGTTTTAAGAAGAGAGATGAATTGATTAGTCTCTTCTCTATTAACCGGGCTGGGAAAAAACGAAACCACGAGGATGCAGAAGAGGCTGAAAAACCGGCAAAAAGCTTGAAAATCCTTGATACGAGTGTCATCATAGATGGTAGAATTGCAGACATTTGCCAGACAGGTTTTTTGGACGGCGTCATTATGATCCCGATGTTCGTGTTGGAGGAACTTCAGCACATCGCAGATTCTTCGGATGCACTGAAGCGGAACCGCGGCAGAAGAGGGCTTGATATCCTCAACCGGATCCAGAAGGAGATCGATATTGAAGTCCAAATGTACGAGGGCGACTTTGAAGATGTCCAGGAAGTCGATTCGAAGCTTGTGAAGCTTGCCAAGCTGCTGAACGGCATTGTTGTAACGAATGATTATAATTTAAATAAAGTATGCGAGTTCCAAAAGGTTTCTGTACTGAATGTAAACGACCTCGCCAATGCGGTTAAGCCGATTGTGCTGCCTGGAGAAGAATTGAATGTCCAGGTGATCAAAGACGGCAAAGAATACAATCAAGGCGTCGCCTATCTTGATGATGGTACGATGATTGTTGTCGAAGAGGGTAGAAATTACATTGGAAAGCGGATTGATGTAGTCGTAACGAGCGTGCTTCAGACATCTGCAGGCAGGATGATTTTTGCCAAACCGAAACTTTTGGAAAAAGCTTTATAAGAGACAGGGGATTGAAAGATGGAGTACCAGGTGATCATTCCTGCAGCGGGATCAGGCAAACGGATGAAGGCAGGCCACAATAAGTTGTTTTTAAAATTGGATGGTCAGCCCGTCATTCTCCATACGCTTGAGGTTTTCGGCGCAGATCCTGCCTGCCGGAAGATTGTCCTTGTCATCCAGCCGGATGAGAAGTCCTATTTTCTTGAGATGCTTGCCGATCAGCCCTATTATTCGAAAATCCAAATGGCTGAAGGCGGCGAGGAAAGGCAGTATAGTGTATACAATGGGCTGAAGGCCGCCGATCATGAGGGGATTGTCCTTGTCCATGACGGGGCAAGGCCTTTCATTGACCGAGATACGATCAGGAGACTTTCGGAAGCGGCCGGACAGGAAGGCGCGGCCATTGCAGCTGTACCTGTAAAAGATACGATCAAAAGAATAAACGATCTGACGGTTGTCGAAACGGTTGAGCGATCCAGCTTGTGGCAGATTCAAACTCCACAGGCTTTTCGTTTTCCTGTATTATGGAAAGCGCATGAATGGGCAAATGAGGAGGCGTTTCTCGGCACGGACGAATCGTCGCTCGTTGAGAAGCTGGGGCAGCCGGTCAAAGTAATTGAGAGTCATTATGACAATATTAAATTGACTACCCCCGAAGATCTGTATTTTGCCGAAGCGATTTTGAAAAAACGGCGGAATAAGTAATGGACCGGATAGGAGAGTTCGTATGTTAAGAATTGGACAGGGATTTGATGTTCATATGTTTGCGGATGATCGCCCTCTGATTATCGGCGGTATTGAAATTCCGCATGAAAAAGGATTGATCGGCCACTCTGATGCAGATGTGCTGCTGCATACGATTGCCGATGCCTGCCTTGGCGCGATTGGAGAAGGAGATATCGGACGCCACTTTCCAGATACAGATCCCGAATACAAAGACGCGGACTCGGCAGTTTTGCTGCAGCGTGTTTGGGAAATCGTTGCGGAAAAGGGCTATGAGCTTGGAAATCTAGACTGTACCATCATGGCCCAGAGGCCGAAGATGGCTCCTCATATCGAGAAGATGAGAGAACGGATAGCTGCCCTTCTCGGCACGGAAGCAGAAAAGATTAATGTAAAGGCGACAACAACAGAGAAGCTCGGTTTTGTCGGACGCGAAGAAGGGATTGCCTCCCAGGCTGTTGTTCTGCTGCAAAAAAGCGGCGGCAGCAACCTTTAACAGCGATTGAAATTGTTGTAAAATAAATGAATGGAATTGAATTTTAGGAGGGCCAAACATGTCAAACGACATCCGGGTGCGCTATGCCCCAAGTCCGACTGGACATTTACATATCGGCAACGCCCGTACTGCACTTTTTAACTACTTGTTCGCCCGCAGCCAGGGCGGCACATTTGTGATACGGATTGAGGATACAGATCAGAAAAGAAACATTGAAGGCGGCGAGGAAAGCCAGCTTACTTACTTGAAGTGGCTCGGAATGGACTGGGACGAAAGCATTGACAAGGACGGAGGCTACGGCCCGTACCGCCAGTCAGAGAGAAATGACATTTACCGCAGCTATTATGAAGATTTAATTAAAAGAGGTCTTGCCTATAAATGCTATTGCACCGAAGAGGAGCTGGAAGCAGAGCGCGAGGCACAGTCTGCAAAGGGACAAATGCCGAGATATTCCGGCAAATGCAGCTGCCTCACAGACGAGGAGCGGGCAAGCCTGGAAGCGGAAGGACGCAAGCCGAGCATCCGTTTTAAAGTACCTGCAGGAAAAGTATATGCATTCAAGGACATGGTGAAGGACGAAGTATCCTTTGAATCCGATGGGATAGGGGACTTTGTCATTGTGAAAAAGGACGGCATTCCGACATACAATTTCGCAGTGGCCATCGATGATCATTTAATGAAAATCAGCCATGTTCTCCGCGGAGACGACCATATCTCCAACACGCCAAAGCAGCTGATGATCTATGAAGCGTTCGGCTGGGAGCCGCCGCTGTTCGGACACATGACGCTGATCGTTAATGAAAGCCGGAAGAAGCTCAGCAAGCGGGACGAGTCGATCATCCAGTTTATCGAGCAATATGCCGATCTTGGTTATCTTCCGGAAGCACTTTTCAATTTCATCGCATTACTTGGGTGGTCTCCGCAGGGCGAAGAAGAAATTTTCTCAAAAGAAGAGTTCATCAAGATTTTTGATGCTGCGCGGTTGTCCAAATCACCAGCGTTATTCGACAAACAGAAACTGTTGTGGATGAACAACCAATATGTGAAGAAGCTCAGTCTTGAAGAAGTGGTTGACCTGGCGATGCCTCACCTGGTGAAGGCCGGACGCCTGCCTGAAAAGATGGATGCGGATCAGGAGGAATGGGCCCGGAAGCTCATCGCCCTCTATCAGGATCAAATGAGTTACGGTGCTGAAATTGTCGAGCTTTCGAGTCTGTTCTTTACGGATGAAATCGAGTATGATGAAGAGGCAAAGGCAATCCTTGCAGAAGAGCAGGTACCGGAAGTGCTCCGTGCCTTCAGAAGTGAGATGGCCGGCCTGGAGCCATTTGAACCGGCGGGCATCAAGCAGTCGATCAAAGCAGTACAGAAATCGACTGGTGCAAAAGGCAAAAAGCTGTTCATGCCGATCCGTGTTGCTGCTACAGGCCAGACACATGGACCTGAATTGCCGGATGCGATTGCGCTTTTGGGCAAAGATAAAATTGACCGCCGTCTGGAAAAATTATTGAACAACTGATCGTGAAATAAATAATATAGTATCGATAAGAAAGAACGTGGAAGAGGAGAAGTAAAGAGGCAATGCCCATTCAGAGAGGACCGTCGTCGGCTGAGAGCGGTCCGGGCCCCTTGCCGCTTGAAATGCACCTCGGAGTCTGAATTCGGAAAGGTTTCATCAAGAGGCCAAGTAGGGATCAGCGGCGCCTTGCCGTTAACAAGGGAGAGGGGGATAGGCTTATAAAAGGCCAATCCAACCAGAGTGGAACCGCGCATAAAGCGTCTCTGATTTTCAGAGGCGTTTTATTTTTTTATGGGGAAAGGAGCCATCATGTGATGTTTAAGCGGATGAAAGAGGATATCGCCACTGTTTTTGACCAGGATCCCGCTGCCCGAAATAGCTTTGAAGTCATTTTAACGTACTCGGGGCTTCATGCAATTTGGGCTCACCGGGTTGCCCACTTTTTGTATAAACGCCGGCTGTTTTTCCTTGCCAGGGTGATTTCTCAAATCAACCGCTTTTTTACCGGCATTGAAATCCACCCGGGTGCGAAAATCGGGCGCCGATTTTTTATTGACCATGGGATGGGCGTAGTCATCGGTGAAACATGTGAGATCGGCGACAATGTGACCGTCTATCAGGGAGTGACCCTCGGGGGGACGGGAAAGGAAAAAGGGAAGCGTCATCCGACGATTGAAGATTATGCGCTTGTTGCGACGGGTGCGAAGGTGCTTGGAAACATTACGATCGGAGCTTACTCCAAAGTAGGCGCCGGTTCTGTCGTCTTGAAGGATGTTCCGCCAAACTCGACAGTTGTCGGCATTCCGGGACGTGTCGTTATAAAGGACGGAGAGAAGGTCAATCGGGATCTGGACCACAGCCTGCCAGATCCGATTTCCGATCGATGTTCAGAGATGGAAAAAGAAATAAGTCGTTTGCAGTCTGAATTGGAAAGACTGAAGATGAAAGGAGCAAAGGAAAATGAGCATTGTAATCTATAACACGCTGACACGTAAAAAGGAAGAATTCATCCCGCTTGAGCCTGGGAAAGTAAAAATGTATGTATGCGGGCCTACCGTGTACAACTACATTCACATTGGGAATGCCCGCCCGGCAATTGTTTTTGATACGGTCCGGCGCTATTTGGAATATCGGGGCTTTGATGTGAACTATGTATCGAATTTCACTGACGTTGATGATAAATTGATCCGTGCTGCTAAGGAAATCGGCTCTGATGTACCGACGATTGCAGATCGGTTCATTCAGGCGTTTTTCGAAGATGTCGGTGCACTCGGCTGCAAACCTGCGGACGTCCATCCACGCGTCATGGATAACATCGGGACGATCGTCGATTTTATCCAGGTCTTGGTCGATAAAGGCTATGCGTACGAATCAGGCGGAGATGTTTATTTCAGGACGAGAGGCTTCGACGGCTATGGAAAGCTGTCCCATCAGTCGATCGATGACTTGAAAGTGGGCGCACGCATCCAGGCTGGTGAAAAGAAGGAAGATGCGCTCGACTTCACTCTTTGGAAGGGTGCAAAAGAAGGGGAAATCTCTTGGGAAAGTCCATGGGGCAGCGGCAGGCCAGGTTGGCATATCGAGTGCTCTGCGATGGCAAGGAAGTATTTGGGCGACACGATTGATATCCATGCAGGCGGTCAGGATTTGACCTTCCCGCATCACGAAAATGAAATCGCACAGTCGGAAGCGGCAACCGGGAAGGAATTTGCCCGCTATTGGATGCACAACGGCTATATCAATATTGACAACGAAAAAATGTCGAAGTCCCTCGGCAATTTTGTTCTTGTGCACGACATCATCAAAACGCATGACCCGCAAGTACTGCGCTTCTTCATGCTGTCAGTGCATTACCGCAACCCGATCAACTATTCCGAGGAGCTGCTAGCCAATGCAGGGGCTGGTCTTGAGCGGTTGCGGACGGCGTATGAGAATGTCCGCTACCGGCTGGAGGCGAGTGCAGACCTGCCGGAAGATCACAGCGAGTGGCTGGAAAAGATTGACGCACACCGCGTTTCCTTTATTAAAGAAATGGATGATGATTTCAATACGGCGGTCGGCATTTCTGTGCTCTTTGAGCTTGCGAAGGATGCAAACTTGTATTTGCGCGAGCCGAATACGTCCCTGTCCGTTCTTACCGCATTCAAGAATCTGTTTGAGGAACTGTTCCCTGTACTCGGCTTGAGCCTGGAGGCAGAGGCGATTCTTGACGAGGAGATTGAGGAACTAATCGAGCAGCGGCTGCAAGCGAGGAAGGACCGTAATTTCAGCCTGGCAGACAGCATCCGCGACCGTCTGAAAGAGATGAACATCATCCTTGAGGACACGCCGCAGGGCACCAGATGGAAGAGGGGATGAAAGATGCTGGACATCCGGACGAAGCAAGTCGATTATAAACAGCTGAACAGTCTGGCACTCGCCTATATGGGCGATTCGGTCTATGACCTTTACATCCGTCATCACCTTCTCCAGACGGGAAGGACAAAGCCCCACCGTCTGCATCTGGAAGCGACAAAGTATGTTTCCGCTAAAGCACAGGCGGCCACCCTGAAAACGATGATTGACGAGGGGTTTTTGACGGACGAGGAATTGGCAGTCATGAAGCGGGGCAGGAATGCGAAATCGGCAACGGTTCCGAAAAACACAGACGTCCAGACCTACCGGCACAGCACGGCGTTTGAAGCGGTTATCGGCTGGACGTATCTGGCATCGGATCAGGAGAGGCTGGAGACCATTGTGGAAAAAGCGATTCACATAGTGGAAAACAAGAAGGGAGATACACCATGAGCGAGGAATGGATTGCTGGCAAAAACCCCGTGATTGAAGCGTTGAAATCGGATCGGGACATCAATAAGATTTGGATTGCTGAAGGCTCGCAGAAAGGCCAGATGCAGGTGGTCATTGGCCTGGCCAAAAAGCGGAAAATTTTAGTGCAGTATGTGCCAAAACAGAAAATTGACGGAATGACAAAGGAAAACCATCAGGGTGTGATCGCGCAGGTGGCGGCTTACCAGTATGCTGAAGTGGATGATCTGCTCGCACTTGCTGAAAAAAGGGGCGAGGATCCGTTCCTGCTCATCCTGGACGAGCTGGAGGACCCGCACAACCTTGGGTCGATTCTACGGACTGCCGATGCAGCAGGTGTCCACGGAATCATCATTCCAAAACACCGGTCGGTCGGATTGACGTCAACTGTGGCCAAGCTTTCGACAGGCGCAATCGAATACATTCCCGTCGCCAGAGTGACCAACATCGCAAGAACGATGGATGAACTCAAGGAGCGGGGCATCTGGATATTCGGAACCGATGCAAAAGGGAGCGGCGATTACCGATCCATGGATGCTACTCTGCCGCTGGCCCTTGTCATCGGAAGTGAAGGCAAAGGGATGGGACGCCTCATTAAAGAGAAGTGCGACTTCCTGATCCATTTGCCAATGTCAGGCCATGTCACTTCGCTGAATGCATCAGTTGCAGCTGCCCTTCTGATCTATGAGGTTTACCGCAAACGCCATCCTTTAGAGGGCTGATGAGATGGATATCCTCATCGTGGATGGCTACAACATGATCGGGGCATGGCCTGAGCTTGCCAGGCTGAAAAACAAGGACCTGGCAGCCGCACGCGATCGCTTGATTGAAATGATGGCCGAGTATCAAGGGTACACCGGTTATAAAGTGATTGTAGTATTCGATGCTTATGAAGTGAAAGGGATCGAGAAAAAGCATCGGAATCATAAAGTGGATATTATTTTTACAAAAGCCGAGGAAACAGCGGACGAAAGAATTGAGAAGCTCGCATCAGAACTGAGCAACAGAAGAACACAAATTCATGTAGCCACATCGGATTATACGGAGCAATGGGCGATTTTTGGACAAGGAGCGCTGAGAATATCAGCGCGGGAGCTTTTGATTGAATTGGAAACAGTGGAGAAAAAAATAGAGGGTAGACTGGAAAAAACGAAGACCAGCACGCCCTCTTCCAAAATTCCACTGAGCAAGGAAGTGGCGGAAGTGTTCGAAAGATGGCGCCGCGGAGAAAAATGACATGTTGACGCTAGAAAATTCTGTCATGTATAATTATTTTATATATGGTTTTATAGGGCGGGGGGAATGAAGTGGTCTCTGAAATCAGATTAGAGAAGGATGTCAGTTACGACTCGTTACATGATGAGCAATTGATTGAGCTGGTTCAAAGCGGGGAAAGCGAAGCGCTGGATTATTTAATTAGAAAATACCGCAACTTTGTTCGTGCAAAAGCCCGTTCCTACTTTCTGATCGGTGCGGATAGGGAGGATATTGTCCAAGAGGGAATGATTGGACTGTACAAGGCCATCCGCGATTTTAAAGAAGACAAGCTTACGACCTTCAAAGCGTTTGCTGAACTTTGCATTACGAGACAGATCATTACCGCAATCAAAACAGCCACCCGGCAAAAGCATATTCCGCTCAATTCTTATGTATCATTGGACAAGCCCATTTATGATGAGGATTCTGATCGTACCCTCATGGATGTTATTTCAGGTGCAAAAATGATGGATCCGGAAGAACTGCTGCTCAACAGGGAAAAGTACAGCAGCATTGAAGGAAAGATGATCGAGCTGCTGAGCGATCTGGAGAGAAGAGTGCTCGCCCTTTATCTGGACGGCTGCACGTACCAGGAAATTTCCTTTGAGCTCAACCGGCATGTAAAATCCATCGACAACGCCCTCCAGAGGGTGAAGCGCAAGCTGGAACGCTACTTGGAATTCAAAGAGCTCAGCCACTGAAGGCTTGTTGACAGTTTAGGACTAACGTGGTATTTTTTATAGGATATTCATCATAAGCGGGTGCATGTAATGAAACGAAAATATACACTGGCCTGTGCAGTTTGCGGCACGCGGAACTACACGGCGGAACAAAACAAAGAAAGCACAGCCGCGCGTCTTGAAATTAAGAAATTCTGCAAACGCTGCAATGCCCACACAGTTCATAAGGCAACAATTTAGCCCAAGTCTTTCACTATAAATCGATTTATTTTGCTGGAGGTAAGATCATGTCAAGCTTAACCCAATTCTTTCGCAATGTAGGTTCGGAAATGCGAAAAGTCAGCTGGCCGAAGCGGAAAGAGCTCACCGGCTATACCATCACTGTTATTGTGACCGTAACAATTCTTGCGATTTTCTTTGCTGCCATTGACCAGATCATTTCCAAGGTTGTCCGCCTGCTAATCGGATAATCGATTTCCATCATTTTACCCGTATATTTGTATAATATGCACGCAGACATGGTATAATAACGTTAAATAAAGAAGTTCTTTTTAAAGCCCGTTTCACGGGTTTTTTCATTTGCAAAAGATCCGATGCCCCCGTTTGCAAGCGGACAGGCTAGAGGAGAACGAATAGAGATTGAAAGGGAGGGAAGGACGCACAGTCCAAGAAAATGGAGAAGAATTGGTATGTCGTTCACACGTATTCCGGTTATGAGAACAAAGTGAAGACGAACTTGGAGAAACGTGTAGAAACGATGGGGATGCAAGACAAGATCTTCCGTGTCATCGTTCCAGAAGAAGAGGAAACAGATATCAAGAACGGCAAAAAGAAAATCGTGAAGCGGAAGGTGTTCCCGGGCTATGTATTGGTGGAACTCATTATGACCGATGATTCCTGGTATGTTGTCCGCAATACGCCTGGGGTAACAGGCTTTGTCGGTTCAGCCGGATCAGGCTCAAAGCCGACACCGCTGCTGCCGGAAGAGGCCGAATTCATCCTGAAGAAGATGGGGATGGAAGAGAGGCGCTTTGAGTTCTCCTTCGAAGCGGGAGAATCCGTTACGGTCAAAGAAGGGCCATTCGCCAACTTTGAAGGCAAGATCGAAGATGTGGATCAGGACAAAGGCAAGGTGCGCGTGCTTGTAAACATGTTCGGCCGTGAGACGCCTGTTGAACTTGATTTCACCCAAATTGATAAATTATAGCCGTAAACAGCTTGAATTTCATAAAAATAAGTGTTAAAATCTTTTAGGTCAGTATGTCTCAACTAGATAAACTGCAAATGTTATGATTTTATTTTGATAAGATGAGTGGGAGGGTGAAAGCCCTATTACCACATCACGGACTTAAGGAGGTGTGTCTCGTGGCTAAAAAAGTAATCAAACTCGTTAAATTGCAAATTCCTGCCGGCAAAGCGAACCCGGCTCCACCAGTAGGACCGGCGCTTGGACAAGCTGGTGTTAATATCATGGGATTCTGTAAGGAGTTCAACGCCCGCACTGCAGATCAGGCAGGCTTGATCATCCCTGTAGAGATTACGGTATTTGAAGACCGTTCATTTACATTCATCACTAAAACTCCGCCTGCAGCAGTTCTTTTGAAGAAAGCAGCTGGCATTGAGTCTGGTTCCGGCGAACCGAATAAGAACAAAGTTGCAGTAGTGAAGCGTGATAAAGTACGTGAAATTGCTGAAACAAAAATGCCTGACCTTAATGCTGCAAACGTTGAAGCAGCTATGCTTATGGTTGAGGGCACTGCGCGCAGCATGGGCATCACGATCGAAGACTGATCCCCTGTGCTTTGATGCAGAGCTTGTTTAAGGAAGGCTGCGATGCTGGCTCATGTTAAGCGCGGTAGCAAAGCGCTTATGGCTTCATCGCAGCCTTTAAACGTGGGAGGTTATTCCGCTAAAACCACAATATAGGAGGAAATTAAAATGGCTAAACAAGGTAAAAAGTATCTTGAAGCATTGAAGCTTGTTGACCGCTCCAAAGCATATTCGGTCAACGAAGCGATTGAACTTGTTAAGAAAACAAATTTCACTAAATTCGACGCAACTGTAGAAGCTGCTTTCCGTCTTGGCGTTGACCCGAAGAAAGCTGACCAACAGCTTCGCGGGGCAGTTGTCCTTCCAAACGGAACAGGTAAAACTCAGCGCGTTTTGGTATTCGCTAAAGGCGAAAAACTAAAAGAAGCAGAAGCTGCCGGTGCTGATTATGTAGGCGATGCAGAATACATCAATAAAATCAACCAAGGTTGGTTCGAGTTTGATGTAATCGTAGCAACACCTGACATGATGGGCGAGGTCGGTAAATTGGGCCGTACATTGGGACCAAAAGGCTTGATGCCGAACCCTAAAACAGGCACAGTTACTTTCGACGTAGCAAAAGCAGTCAATGAAATCAAAGCAGGTAAAATCGAATACCGTGTTGACAAAGCGGGTATCATCCACGTTCCTGTCGGCAAAGTATCTTTCGAAGACGAAAAGCTTGCTGAAAACTTCGCGACTATTTTTGACACTCTATTGAAAGTAAAACCTGCAACTGCAAAAGGCACATACATGAAGAGCGTAACGCTGACTTCAACAATGGGCCCTGGCGTGAAAGTAGATCCATCTACTGTCGCTGAAAAAAAATAATTTGACTTCGTTTCTCCATTCTGCTAGAATAGAGACGTTGAAAATTTAACATTTGTACCGTAGACAGCAGGTGCGCTAAGCTTAATTTCCTGCCGAGGTCATTGCGATAGATATCAATCTTCTGATGATTGACGCATAAACCTCCATGTCTTTTGATAATGGAGGTTTTTATTTGCGGGTATGAATGGATCTTTGGATTTGGGAGGTGTAACGAATGAGTGCAGTAATCGAACAAAAGAAACAAATCGTTGATGAGATTTCTGAGAAACTGAAAAACAGCGCCACAACAGTAGTTGTTGACTACCGCGGCCTGAACGTTGCAGAAGTAACAGAACTCCGCAAACAGCTTCGCGAAGCTGGCATCGAATTCAAAGTCTACAAAAACTCCATGTCAAGACGCGCTGCTGAAGCAGCTGATCTTGCTGGACTAAATGAGTCTTTGACAGGACCGAACGCCATTGCATTCAGTAATGAAGACGTAGTAGCTCCTGCAAAAATTCTTAACGACTTTGCAAAGAAACACGAAGCGCTTGAAATCAAAGCGGGTGTGATCGAAGGCAATATTGCTTCTGTTGAGGACATCAAAGCT
This sequence comes from Lederbergia sp. B243.17, assembly GCF_057657925.1. Lineage (NCBI taxonomy): Bacteria > Bacillati > Bacillota > Bacilli > Caryophanales > Bacillaceae > Lederbergia > Lederbergia sp. B243.17. The sequence goes on along the minus strand of NZ_JBWBKF010000029.1, from coordinate 74,838 downwards.
CTTGCAGAACTTCCTTCACGCGAAGGCTTGCTTTCCATGCTGCTTAGCGTTCTTCAAGCTCCAATCCGCAACTTGGCACTTGCTACCAAAGCGGTTGCAGACCAAAAAGAAGAACAAGGCGCATAAGGTATCGAAAAGAATGCGGCTGATTCCAGTCGCATACTAAAATTAAACAAAATAATGGAGGATCTACTCATGACTAAAGAACAAATTATCGATGCTGTCAAAGAGATGACAGTACTTGAACTTAATGATCTTGTTAAAGCAATCGAAGAAGAATTTGGCGTAACTGCAGCTGCTCCTGTAGCAGTAGCTGGCGGCGCAGGTGCTGCTGACGCTGCAGCAGAACAAACTGAATTTGACGTGATCCTTGCTAACGCAGGCGCACAAAAAATCAAAGTCATCAAAGTTGTTCGCGAAATCACAGGCCTTGGCTTGAAAGAAGCGAAAGACCTTGTAGACAACGCTCCAAAGCCGCTTAAAGAAGGCGTAGCTAAAGAAGAAGCTGAAGAAATCAAAGCGAAACTTGAAGAAGTTGGAGCTGGCGTTGAAGTTAAGTAATCACTTTTTAGAGAAAAAGCTCGCTGCTGGCGGGCTTTTTTTCGCTGTCTAGTATGCCTGCCGTGCGAAGGAGGATGCAGAATTGGCTGACCATTATTACTCTCGCAATCCGGAAGTGAAAAGCGATCCAATATATTGGGACGCAGAATTGCGGGGCAAACGGCTGAAATTCAAAACGGATCAGGGGGTCTTTTCCAAAAAGGAGATTGACTTTGGGTCCAGGTTCCTGCTTGATATGTTTGAGAGCCCTGCATTGTCCGGCCCGATATTGGATGCTGGCTGCGGTTACGGTCCGATCGGCCTGACGCTGGCAAAAGAAAGTCCCGACCGTATGATCCATATGATCGACGTCAACTCAAGGGCATTGGAGCTGACTCGGGAAAATGCAGACTTAAACGAAATCGGGAATGTAAAGATCTATGAAAGTGACCGTCTTGAGTCGGTTGAGGAAAATGGATTCGCGGCAATTTTGACGAACCCGCCGATTCGCGCCGGAAAACAGGTTGTCCACGATATATTGAGTCAAAGCTGGAATCGGCTTGCAGCAGGCGGCGAGTTATGGGTCGTCATCCAGAAAAAGCAGGGGGCTCCTTCCGCAAAGGCGAAGCTTGAGGAATTGTTCGAATCTGTGGAAACAGCCGGAAAGAACAAAGGATATTATGTTTTTAGGGCGAAAAAGTAGTTGACTATAATATGTCCTTGTGGTAGCATTGTAAAATGCAAATATAATGTTTTCCGAATAGCCATCTTATGGTGTAATTAGATGTATACGGACTGGTTAATATGGGAAAGATTATACAATATGTTCGTCATGTGAAATTGTGGTTTTCGAAGCAAAACCCTTTTTCTTTTTGTCTGATGATATTGTATCCGGCTGGCATGCCAGATAAGGATGCCATCATTAAAACGCATGATTTGAGGGGTGAATCAGTTGACAGGTCAACTAGTTCAGTATGGACGGCACCGTCAGCGCAGAAGTTTCGCGCGCATTAGTGAAGTATTGGAGCTGCCAAACCTTATCGAAATCCAAACTTCTTCTTACCAATGGTTTCTTGATGAGGGTTTAAAGGAAATGTTCCAGGATATCTCCCCAATTGAAGATTTCGCAGGAAATCTTTCATTGGAATTTATTGATTATAGTCTCGGCGAACCTAAATATTCTGTGGATGAATCTAAAGAGCGTGATGCAACCTATTCCGCTCCTCTTCGTGTTAAACTCCGGCTTGTGAACAAGGAGACAGGCGAAGTGAAAGACCAGGATGTTTTCATGGGTGATTTCCCGCTGATGACCGAAATGGGAACATTTATCATTAACGGCGCCGAGCGGGTTATCGTATCCCAGCTTGTCAGATCTCCAAGCGTTTATTATAGCGGAAAGCTAGATAAAAACGGGAGAAAAGGATTCACAGCCACTGTTATTCCTAACAGGGGTGCTTGGCTTGAATATGAGACAGACGCCAAAGATGTGGTCTATGTACGTATTGACCGCACAAGAAAGCTGCCGGTAACGGTTCTTTTGCGTGCCCTTGGTTTCGGCTCTGATCAAGAAATCATCGAATTAATCGGAGATAATGAATATCTTCGAAACACGTTGGAAAAAGACAACACTGAAAGTATCGAAAAAGCATTGCTTGAGATATACGAACGGCTGCGTCCAGGCGAGCCGCCGACAGTGGAAAACGCCAAAAGCCTGCTCGTATCCCGCTTTTTTGATCCAAAAAGATACGATCTTGCAAATGTCGGGCGTTATAAAATCAACAAAAAACTTCATATAAAAAACCGCCTTTTCGAACAGAAGCTGGCAGAAACGTTAGCTGATCCTGAAACAGGCGAAATCATTGCGGAAGAAGGGACAATCCTCGACCGCCGCACCCTTGACCGAATCATTCCTTATCTGGAGAACGGCACAGGCTTTAAAACATTCAACAGCCATGGCGGTGTCATGGATGGCGATGTAGTCGTTCAGTCCATTAAAATATATGCCCCGAATGACGATGAAGGCAAAGTCATCAACGTTATCGGCAATGCGTATGTCGAAGAACCGGTGAAAAATATCACGCAGGCTGATATCGTTGCATCCATCAGCTATTTCTTCAACCTGCTCTATGGAGTAGGAGATACAGATGATATCGACCACTTGGGCAACCGTCGTCTCCGTTCGGTTGGTGAATTGCTTCAGAACCAATTCCGCATCGGTCTTTCACGGATGGAGCGTGTCGTTCGTGAACGGATGTCTATCCAGGATATCAATACGATCACGCCGCAGCAGCTGATTAATATTCGTCCGGTTATCGCGTCGATCAAAGAGTTCTTCGGAAGCTCGCAGCTGTCCCAGTTCATGGACCAGACAAATCCGCTCGCAGAACTGACGCATAAACGCCGTCTGTCTGCACTCGGACCTGGTGGATTGACAAGGGAACGCGCAGGAATGGAAGTCCGGGACGTTCACTATTCCCACTATGGACGGATGTGTCCGATCGAAACGCCGGAGGGACCGAATATCGGTTTGATCAACTCCTTGTCCACCTATGCGAAGGTCAATCGTTTTGGCTTCATCGAAACGCCGTACCGGCGGGTGGACCCTGAAACAGGGCTTGTCACTTCCCGCATCGACTATTTGACTGCCGATGAGGAAGACAACTATGTAGTCGCACAGGCAAATGCGCCGCTTTCAGATGAAGGCGCCTTTGTAAACGAAGAGGTCATTTCACGTTTCCGCGGGGAGAACACCGTTGTGAAACGGGAGCGGATCGATTACATGGATGTATCGCCAAAGCAGGTAGTATCTGCGGCAACGGCATGTATCCCGTTCCTCGAAAATGATGACTCCAACCGTGCCCTCATGGGAGCGAACATGCAGCGGCAAGCTGTTCCGCTTATGCAGCCGGAGGCACCTCTTGTCGGAACCGGAATGGAACACGTTTCGGCGAAAGACTCAGGAGCTGCTGTCATCTGCAAGCACGATGGTATTGTTGAGCATGTGGAAGCCCGTGAAGTATGGGTGCGCCGCGTATCCCAGATAGACGGCCAGGAAGTTAAAGGCGATCTGGATAAATACCGGATGCAGAAGTTCATCCGTTCCAACCAGGGAACTTGCTATAACCAAAGGCCGATTGTCAGCGTTGGAGACCGCCTTGTCAAAGGTGAAATCGTCGGTGATGGTCCGTCAATGGATAAAGGCGAATTGGCCCTTGGAAGAAACGTGCTCGTCGCCTTCATGACATGGGAAGGCTACAACTATGAAGATGCGATCATTATGAGCGAGCGCCTCGTGAAGGATGATGTGTACACATCCATTCATATCGAGGAATATGAATCAGAAGCCCGCGATACGAAGCTTGGGCCTGAAGAAATGACAAGGGACATCCCGAACGTCGGTGAAGATGCACTGCGCAATCTCGACGAACGCGGAATCATCCGCATCGGGGCCGAAGTGAAAGACGGCGATCTGCTCGTCGGTAAGGTTACACCTAAGGGTGTAACGGAACTGACAGCTGAAGAGCGTCTCCTTCATGCGATTTTCGGTGAGAAAGCCCGTGAAGTGAGAGACACATCCTTGCGCGTACCTCATGGCGGCGGCGGGATTGTCCTCGACGTGAAAGTGTTCAACCGGGAAGATGGGGATGAGCTTCCTCCGGGAGTCAACCAGCTTGTCCGTGTATATATTGTGCAGAAACGTAAAATTTCAGCCGGGGATAAAATGGCAGGACGCCACGGAAACAAAGGGGTAATTTCCCGTATCCTCCCTGAAGAAGATATGCCGTTCATGCCGGACGGAACACCAGTGGACATCATGTTGAACCCACTCGGCGTACCATCACGGATGAACATCGGTCAGGTGCTCGAGCTCCATCTCGGCATGGCAGCAAGACATCTCGGCCTCCATATGGCTTCACCGGTATTCGACGGAGCCACAGAGGAAGATGTATGGGAAACAATCGAAGAAGCGGGAATGGACCGGGATGCGAAGACCATCTTGTATGATGGACGCACAGGCGAGCCGTTCGACAACCGTGTTTCTGTCGGCATCATGTATATGATCAAGCTGGCGCACATGGTAGACGACAAACTGCACGCCCGTTCTACAGGCCCTTACTCCCTCGTTACGCAGCAGCCGCTCGGCGGGAAAGCCCAGTTCGGCGGACAGCGTTTCGGTGAGATGGAGGTTTGGGCGCTGGAAGCATACGGTGCCGCTTATACATTGCAGGAGATCCTGACCGTCAAATCCGATGATGTTGTCGGCCGGGTTAAAACGTACGAGGCGATCGTCAAAGGCGAGAATGTTCCTGAGCCGGGCGTACCGGAATCGTTTAAAGTTCTTATCAAAGAACTGCAGAGTCTTGGAATGGACGTAAAAATCCTTTCGGGTGATGAGCAGGAAATTGAGATGAGAGATTTGGAAGACGATGAAGATGCGCATCAAGCCGACACATTGAACATTGCACCAGACACGAAAGTCGAAGAAACTGCTGCTTCTCAGGAATAAAGAGTCGCTGAATATAGGCAATAAGGGTAGAACCTGGAGACGAAAAGGGAGGTAGGCCCCTTGCTGGATGTAAACAATTTTGAGTATATGAAAATAGGATTGGCATCACCTGATAAAATCCGTTCTTGGTCTTTTGGTGAAGTGAAAAAGCCGGAAACGATCAACTATCGGACATTGAAGCCTGAAAAAGACGGCCTGTTCTGCGAGCGCATCTTCGGTCCTACAAAGGACTGGGAGTGCCATTGCGGCAAGTATAAGCGGGTCCGCTATAAAGGCGTCGTCTGTGACCGCTGCGGCGTAGAAGTCACACGGGCAAAAGTACGGAGAGAAAGAATGGGGCACATCGAGCTTGCTGCCCCTGTTTCTCACATTTGGTATTTCAAAGGAATTCCGAGCCGGATGGGACTTGTCCTTGATATGTCTCCCCGCGCTCTTGAAGAGATCATCTACTTCGCTTCCTATGTTGTAACAGATGTAGGCGAAACTACATTGGATAAAAAACAGCTTCTTTCAGAAAAAGAATACCGTGCATACCGTGAAAAATACGGCACGAAATTCCAAGCATCGATGGGTGCGGAAGCCATTAAAAAATTGCTCTCCGACATTGATCTTGATAAAGAAGCAGAACAGTTGAAAGAAGAGCTGAAGACAGCTCAGGGTCAGCGGAGAACACGTGCAATCAAGCGCCTGGAAGTCATTGAGGCTTTCCGCCATTCAGGAAACCGTCCTGATTGGATGATTCTTGACGTCCTGCCTGTCATCCCGCCGGAGCTTCGTCCGATGGTTCAGCTTGAAGGCGGCCGTTTTGCGACTTCAGACTTGAATGACCTGTACCGCCGTGTCATCAACCGGAATAATCGCCTGAAGCGCCTGCTTGATCTTGGGGCTCCAAGCATTATCGTCCAAAACGAAAAGCGGATGCTCCAAGAAGCGGTCGATGCTTTGATCGACAATGGCCGCCGGGGCCGTCCGGTTACAGGACCGGGCAACCGTCCGCTAAAATCCCTTTCCCATATGTTGAAAGGGAAGCAGGGCCGTTTCCGCCAAAACCTGCTCGGAAAGCGTGTTGACTATTCAGGCCGTTCCGTTATTGTCGTTGGTCCGAACCTGAAAATGTATCAGTGCGGTCTGCCGAAGGAAATGGCATTGGAACTTTTCAAGCCTTTCGTCATGAAAGAGCTTGTTGAAAAAGGCTTGGCACATAATATTAAGAGTGCAAAAAGAAAAATTGAGCGTGTCCAGCCGGAAGTGTGGGATGTGCTTGAAGATGTAATCAAGGAGCATCCGGTTTTGCTGAACCGTGCCCCTACTCTTCACAGACTGGGTATCCAGGCGTTCGAACCGACACTCGTTGAAGGCCGTGCCATCCGTTTGCATCCGCTCGTATGTACTGCGTACAACGCGGACTTTGACGGTGACCAAATGGCTGTCCACGTACCTTTGTCTGCGGAAGCTCAGGCTGAAGCGCGTCTTTTGATGCTCGCTGCACAGAACATCCTGAACCCGAGAGACGGCAAACCGGTCGTAACTCCTTCCCAGGACATGGTGCTCGGAAACTATTACCTGACACTGGAGCGTGAAGGCGCCACAGGAGAAGGAATGGTATTCAAAGATACGAACGAAGCGTTGCTGGCATACGCAAACGGCTATATCCATCTCCATACACGGATTGCCGTCCATGCCGCTTCCTTGCAAAATGAGCGGTTTACGGATGAGCAGCGGAGACAATTGCTCATTACAACTGCAGGCAAGCTGATCTTCAATGAAATCTTGCCACCTTCCTTCCCGTATATCAACGAACCGACGAATGAGAATCTGGAAGTGAAAACGCCGGACCACTATTTCGTGGATCCGACTACAGATGTTAAAGAGCATATTAAGAATCAGCCATTGATTCAACCATTCAAGAAGAAGATCTTAGGAAACATCATCTCGGAAATCTTCAAACGATTCCACATTACGGAAACGTCTAAGATGCTTGACCGGATGAAGAACCTCGGATTCAAATTTTCAACGAAAGCCGGTATTACCGTAGGTGTTGCGGATATCGTCGTTCTCGCTGAAAAAGAAGATATCCTCAATGACGCCCAAGCGAAGGTAGACAACGTCATGAAGCAATTCAAACGTGGTCTGATCACCGAAGATGAGCGTTATGACCGTGTAATCGCCATCTGGAGTGCAGCGAAGGATGTCATTCAGGGCAAACTGATGCAGAGCTTGAATCGTTTGAACCCGATCTTCATGATGAGTGACTCTGGAGCACGGGGTAACGCATCCAACTTTACGCAGCTTGCCGGTATGCGTGGTCTGATGGCCAACCCGGCCGGACGGATCATTGAACTTCCGATCAAGTCGAGCTTCCGTGAAGGTCTGACCGTATTGGAATACTTTATTTCCACGCACGGTGCCCGTAAAGGTCTTGCAGATACAGCGCTGAAAACAGCCGACTCCGGTTACTTGACAAGGAGACTTGTTGATGTTGCGCAGGATGTTATCATCCGTGAAGATGACTGTGGAACAGACCGCGGTCTTCTGATCGACTCCCTGCGTGACGGAACAGAGATCATTGAGCCTCTAGAAGAGCGTCTGATTGGCCGCTATGCGCGCAAGAAGATCACTCATCCAGAAACAGGGGACGTACTCATTAAAGAGAACGAGCTCATTGATGAGGATAAAGCAAAAGAAATTGTCAATGCAGGCATCGAAGAAGTGTGGATCCGTTCTGCATTTACATGTAATACACGTCATGGCGTCTGCAAAAAATGTTACGGACGCAACCTGGCAACAGGCAATGTAGTCGATGTTGGCGAGGCAGTCGGTATCATCGCTGCCCAGTCGATCGGTGAGCCTGGAACACAGCTGACAATGCGTACATTCCATACAGGCGGAGTTGCGGGGGATGACATCACTCAAGGTCTTCCGCGTATCCAGGAATTGTTCGAAGCGCGGAACCCGAAAGGTCAGGCTGTCATCACTGAAATTACCGGCACCGTCGTTTCGATTTCAGAGGGCAGAGACCGCCAGCACGAAATCGTTGTTCAAAACGAAATCGAGTCCCGGACATACAACGCGCCGTATACGGCACGCCTGAAAGTAGCTGTCAACGAACGAGTTGACCGTGGACAGGAACTGACGGAAGGTTCAATCGATCCGAAGGAACTCCTGAAAGTCCGCGACGTTGCAGCCGTCCAGCAGTACTTGCTTCTTGAAGTACAGAAGGTATACCGGATGCAAGGGGTTGAAATCGGCGACAAGCACGTGGAAGTCATGGTCCGACAAATGCTTCGCAAAGTACGGGTTGTAGATGCAGGAGCTACTGATGTTCTACCGGGCACACTGCTTGATCTGCATCAGTTCACCGATGCGAACGAGAAAGTATTGCTTGAAGGCAAACAGCCTGCGACAGGCCGCCCGGTATTGCTTGGTATCACGAAAGCCTCCCTTGAGACAGATTCCTTCTTGTCTGCTGCTTCCTTCCAGGAAACAACGAGGGTCCTTACCGACGCTGCCATCAAAGGCAAGCGCGATGAGCTTCTCGGCCTGAAGGAAAATGTTATCATCGGAAAACTTGTTCCAGCCGGAACAGGAATGCAGCGCTACAGAAAAGCAGTTTCTGTCATGGCAGGAGAAGATGTCCAGCCAGTAGAATGATTGAGATCGCCGGCAGCAATGCCGGCGAATCTTTTAAAGAAAAATCTTTTTAAATGTTATTGACTTTAAAAATTACAGGTGTTACTATATTCAAGGTGCTCCTATCATTTAACCTGTTTACTTTGGAGGATAGTAAATGTCTTATGATAAAGTGTCACAGGCGGCAAATGTAATCGTAGGAACAAAGCAAACAGTAAGGGCTCTGAAATCGGGCCAAGTGCAGGAAGTTTTTATCGCAGCCGATGCTGATCCGCGAATAACGGATCATATTATCGAGACTGCAATGGAAGCGAACGTCCCTTTAACGAAAGTCGATTCGATGAAGAAGTTGGGGAAAGCATGCGGCATTGATGTCGGCGCAACTGCTGTCGCCATTATCCATTAAAGGTGTTTTTGCAGCAAGAACATGCAAAAACTTGTTTTTTGCCTAAAAAAGAACCACCTGGATGTGTGGGCTTAACAAAAGGACGAAGGGAGGAACAATAATGCCTACAATTAACCAATTAGTGCGCAAACCAAGAAAGTCTAAAGTAACTACTTCTGACTCTCCAGCACTGAACAAAGGCTACAACAGCTTCAAGAAAGTCAACACAAATGTTTCATCTCCACAAAAACGCGGTGTTTGCACTCGTGTGGGTACGATGACTCCGAAGAAACCAAACTCGGCTCTTCGTAAATATGCTCGTGTGCGTTTGACAAACGGAATCGAGGTAACTGCCTACATTCCTGGAATCGGACACAACTTGCAAGAACACAGTGTTGTACTTATCCGCGGCGGCCGTGTAAAGGACTTACCGGGTGTACGTTATCACATCGTTCGTGGTGCGCTTGATACTGCCGGCGTTGACAAACGTGCTCAAAGCCGTTCGAAATACGGTACGAAAAAACCTAAAGTTAAAAAATAATGCAATTTGAATCACTTAATAGTGTTCGAAAGGAGGAAATCCGATGCCAAGAAAAGGACCTGTCGCTAAAAGAGACGTATTGCCAGATCCGATCCACAATTCCAAGCTTGTTACACGCCTGATCAACAAGCTGATGGTAGACGGTAAGAGAGGTAAAGCACAATCCATTCTTTACTCAGCTTTTGATATTATCCAAGAACGTTCAGGTAAAGACCCAATGGAAGTGTTTGACCAAGCATTGAAAAACATCATGCCAGTATTGGAAGTAAGAGCACGCCGTGTCGGTGGTGCGAACTACCAAGTTCCGGTTGAGGTGCGCCCTGAGCGCCGTTCAACACTCGGACTTCGCTGGCTTGTAAACTATGCCCGTCTGCGCGGTGAAAAAACAATGGAAGAGCGCCTTGCATACGAAATTCTCGATGCAGCGAACAACACTGGTGCTTCCGTGAAAAAACGCGAAGATACGCATAAAATGGCTGAAGCAAACAAAGCGTTTGCTCACTATCGCTGGTAATCTTCTACTACAATCTATATTCATCCCAGGAAGGAGAAATACGAAATGCCTAGAGAGTTCTCCTTAGAAAAGACGCGTAACATCGGAATCATGGCTCACATCGACGCCGGTAAAACGACTACGACTGAGCGTATTCTTTTCTATACAGGGCGTATCCATAAAATCGGTGAAACACACGAGGGTGCGTCGCAAATGGACTGGATGGAACAAGAACAGGAACGCGGTATCACAATCACTTCCGCTGCGACAACTGCACAGTGGAAGGGGCACCGTGTTAACATCATCGATACTCCGGGACACGTTGACTTCACCGTTGAAGTTGAACGTTCCCTGCGCGTACTTGATGGTGCTGTAACTGTCCTTGATGCCCAATCCGGTGTTGAGCCGCAAACGGAAACAGTATGGCGCCAAGCTACAACATACGGCGTTCCACGGATCGTATTCGTCAATAAAATGGATAAGATCGGTGCTGACTTCCTTTATTCCGTAAAAACATTGCATGACCGCCTTCAAGCGAATGCACATCCGATCCAATTGCCGATCGGTGCGGAAGATACATTTACAGGAATGGTCGACCTCGTTGAGATGAAAGCTTGGTTCTATGAGAGCGAAGAAGCACTTGACGCTGTTGAAAAAGAAATTCCTGAAGACTTGAAAGACCAAGCTGAAGAGTTGCGCGGCAACTTGATCGAAGCAGTAGCTGACTTCGATGAAGAGTTGATGATGAAGTACCTTGAAGGAGAAGAAATCTCCGTAGAGGAACTGAAAGCAGCAATTCGTAAAGCTACATTGAATGTTGAATTCTTCCCTGTTCTTTGCGGTACTGCGTTTAAGAACAAAGGGGTTCAAAAAGTATTGGATGCAGTTATAGATTACCTGCCTGCACCAACTGACATTGAGTCCATCAAAGGGATTGTTCCTGGTACAGACGAAGAAGTAGCCCGTCATGCTGACGACAGCGAGCCGTTCTCCGCTTTGGCGTTCAAAGTTATGACAGACCCTTATGTGGGACGTTTGACTTTCTTCCGCGTTTATTCCGGAACACTGAACTCCGGTTCTTATGTCCAAAACTCTACAAAAGGCAAACGTGAACGGATCGGCCGGATTCTGCAAATGCACGCAAACCACCGTGAAGAAATCTCAACTGCTTACAGCGGTGACATCGCTGCTGCCGTAGGGTTGAAAGATACATCAACAGGGGACACACTCTGTGATGAAAAGAGCCTTGTTATCCTTGAATCAATGGAATTCCCTGAGCCGGTTATCTCGGTTGCAATCGAGCCTAAATCGAAAGCGGACCAAGATAAAATGGGTACTGCCCTTGCTAAGCTTCAAGAAGAGGATCCGACATTCCGTGCGGAAACAAATCCTGAGACTGGACAAGTTGTTATCTCCGGTATGGGTGAGCTCCACTTGGATATCATCGTAGACCGCATGAAGCGCGAATTTAAAGTTGAAGCCAACGTAGGTGCGCCACAAGTTTCTTACCGTGAAACATTCCGTACAGCTGCTGAGGTTGAAGGTAAATTCGTTCGCCAATCCGGTGGTCGTGGACAATTCGGTCACGTTTGGATCGAATTCTCTCCGAACGAAGAAGGAAAAGGCTTCGAATTCCAAAACGGCATCGTCGGTGGTGTTGTACCACGTGAATACATTCCGGCTGTTCAAGCTGGACTTGAAGATTCCATGGAAAACGGTGTACTTGCCGGCTACCCGCTGATCGATGTAAAGGCAAGATTGTTTGACGGATCTTACCATGACGTCGACTCCAGTGAGATGGCGTTTAAGATCGCAGCATCTATGGCATTGAAAAATGCCGCGAAAAAATGTAATCCTGTTATCCTTGAGCCACTTATGAAGGTTGAAGTTGTTATGCCTGAAGAGTATCTTGGAGATATCATGGGTGACATCACTTCCCGCCGCGGACGCGTTGAGGGCATGGAAGCACGCGGAAACGCACAAGTGGTTAGAGCATTCGTTCCACTTGCTGAAATGTTCGGATATGCGACATCCCTTCGTTCTAATACACAAGGGCGCGGAACTTACTCTATGCAATTCGACCACTATGAAGAAGTGCCGAAATCAATTGCAGAAGAGATTATCAAAAAAAATAGCGGCGAATAATTGATTTTATCGCTGTAATCAAGTATAACTACATGTAGATGTAGATACTGCCGGAGCGGGTATGAACCGCAGGCTCACTACCCGCTCCCATACTTAATATTTTCTTAAATTAAAGGAGGATTTCCTAATGGCTAAGGAAAAATTTGATCGTTCCAAAGAACATGCTAATATTGGTACTATTGGTCACGTTGACCATGGTAAAACAACTTTGACTGCTGCTATCACAACTGTAATGGCTAAGCGCGGCGGCGGCGAAGCTAAAGGCTATGACATGATCGACAACGCTCCAGAAGAGCGCGAGCGCGGTATCACAATCTCAACTTCCCACGTTGAGTATGAAACTGAAAAGCGTCACTATGCTCACGTTGACTGCCCAGGACACGCCGACTATGTTAAAAACATGATCACAGGCGCTGCGCAAATGGACGGAGCTATCCTTGTAGTATCTGCTGCTGACGGCCCAATGCCACAAACTCGTGAGCATATCCTTCTTTCCCGTCAAGTAGGTGTTCCTTACATCGTAGTATTCATGAACAAATGTGACATGGTAGACGATGAAGAACTTCTTGAACTAGTAGAAATGGAGATCCGTGATCTTCTTTCTGAATATGAATTCCCTGGCGACGACATTCCAGTTGTTAAAGGTTCTGCTCTTAAAGCTCTTGAAGGCGAAGCAGAATGGGAAGAAAGAATCGTTGAATTGATGGACGCTGTTGACAGCTACATCCCAACTCCAGAACGCGACACTGACAAGCCATTCATGATGCCTGTAGAGGACGTTTTCTCTATCACTGGCCGTGGTACAGTTGCAACTGGCCGTGTAGAACGTGGTCAAGTTAAAGTCGGTGAAGAAGTTGAAATCATCGGTCTTGCTGAAGAATCAAGAAAAGTAGTTGTAACAGGAGTAGAAATGTTCCGTAAGCTTCTTGACTTTGCAGAAGCAGGCGACAACATCGGTGCACTTCTTCGCGGTGTAGCTCGTGAAGATATCCAACGTGGCCAAGTTTTGGCTAAGCCAGGCACAATCACTCCACACACAAAGTTCAAAGCGGAAGTTTACGTATTGTCTAAAGAAGAAGGTGGACGTCACACTCCATTCTTCTCTAACTACCGCCCACAGTTCTACTTCCGTACAACAGACGTAACTGGTATCTGCAACCTTCCTGAAGGCGTAGAAATGGTTATGCCTGGAGACAACGTTGAAATGACTGTTGAGCTTATCTCTCCAATCGCTATCGAAGAAGGAACTAAGTTCTCTATTCGTGAAGGCGGACGTACAGTAGGCGCTGGCGTAGTTGCATCTATCCAAGCGTAAGCTGTTACACTCTTAATAAGAAGAAAGGCAGTCCGGGTGACGATCCGGCTGCCTTTCTTTTTTTGTTTAGAGTAAATGAAGAAACCTGATTTCATAACCATGGGGGACAAGCTGTTGATTTTCGTTCCAGGCGGACGCTTTCCGGGGGGCGGGCGGTGGAGCTTCCTCGGCCGCTTCGCGTCCTGCGGGATCTCACCTGTCCCGCAAATCCCCCAGGAGTCGCCGCCTTGCACTCAAATCAACTTTGAGTAGATTTCAAAATATATCTTTAAAGTAAGACCAAATTGAAAAAATCTTTTGTTGTCAAGGGGACAGTCATTTACTCCTGATTACTAAGCAAGAATAAGATAAGGCGGAAAAAATTTTGACCAAGTTTACTCTTTGCACAACATTATCTGCACATACTGGAAGCACATGTTGGAAGGAGAACACTCACACTTTTCTTGGAAAGAAAAATTCATCATACTTCAGTCCGCATACTTGGCCGTTGCTTGGAGTGCAGGGGCCGACTCCTGCGGGACGAGCATGGCTTTGAGATCCCGCAAGGCGCGAAGCAACTGAGGCAGGTGAGAACGCGACGTCCTGTCGCATCACCTGCATGACCAACATCCTGTTGGCCCGAAGCTCAAGCCTTGCCCCGCGAAAAGCGTGCCCCGGAACGTAAAGCAACAGGGAACCGCTCACCTTTTTTTACTTACATGGGGATGAGGCCATGAAGATATTTCTTTCAAGAAGGTCTTGACCACAGGTAAACAAAGCGTCTGCCCGAAGCGGAAGTCCGGTATAGAAGGTGAACTTCAAAGATAAAACTGGACAAACCCCTCCGGTAAACTGACTATTCAATTACTTTTCCTCTATAACAGAAACGTCCTCCTCCATTTTGGAAATTATATATTCTGAATCTCTGCGAACCCTTGATTTGACGCGGTAAACTGTGTATAATCGTAAAGGTGTGAAAGTGCAAGAAATGCTGCGAAAGCTATTGCATCTGATATGTGCTTTCTGTATAATAGACAATGTTGGTCTTTGACTGCAATGAAATGGAAGGTTGCTGACACACCCGGCCGCTTTGCCATGGCGAGTGTGTGGGAAATTTCCATGGAGTATGTCTATTTTAAAAATAGGCGAAAAGGAGGGAAAGTAATGGCAAAACAAAAAATTCGTATCAGATTAAAAGCGTATGATCATAGAATTCTGGATCAGTCCGCAGAAAAAATCGTTGAAACTGCAAAGCGTTCGGGTGCAAATGTATCGGGTCCGATTCCGCTTCCAACTGAAAAAACGATTTACACAATTCTTCGTGCGGTGCATAAGTACAAAGACTCCCGCGAACAATTCGAAATGCGTACACACAAGCGTTTGATCGACATCATCAATCCAACACCACAAACTGTTGATTCTTTGATGAGATTGGACCTGCCATCTGGCGTTGACATTGAAATCAAACTTTAATAATAAAAAACAAACAGGAAACAGGAGGTGTGACTCATGACCAAAGGAATCTTAGGAAGAAAAATCGGTATGACGCAGATTTTTGCTGAAAACGGAGAGCTGATCCCAGTAACTGTGATCGAAGCAGCTCCAAACGTTGTTCTTCAAAAGAAAACTGTAGAAACAGACGGGTACGAAGCAGTCCAGCTTGGTTTTGAAGACAAGCGTGAAAAACTAGCAACTAAGCCTGCGAAAGGACATGTTGCTAAAGCAAACACTGCTCCTAAGCGCTTCATCCGTGAATTTAACGGAGTAAACGTAGAAGAGTACGAAGTTGGTCAAGAAGTCAAAGTTGATATTTTCGCGGAAGGCGATCTGGTAGACGTATCAGGAATCTCAAAAGGTAAAGGATTCCAAGGTGTTATCAAACGTCACGGCCAATCACGCGGACCTATGTCCCACGGTTCACGATTCCACCGCAGACCAGGTTCCATGGGTGCGGTTGACGGAGCACGGGTATTCAAGCAAAAAGCTCTTCCAGGACGTATGGGCGGAGAAAGAATTACGATTCAAAACCTGCCAATCGTCAAAGTTGATGCAGAACGCAACCTTCTTTTGGTAAAAGGCAACGTGCCAGGACCGAAAAAAGCGATGCTCGAAATCAAAACAGGAATCAAAACTAGATAAGTATTGAGAGAAAGGAGGAAATAGGAATGCCGAAAGTAGCTTTATACAACCAAACAGGCTCTAAGGTTGGCGAAATCGACCTGAATGAATCTGTATTTGGTATCGAACCAAACAACCATGTATTGTTCGAAGCAATCGTTATGCAACGCGCTTCAATGAGACAAGGAACAGCAAAAGTAAAAAACCGCTCTGAAGTACGCGGCGGCGGACGCAAGCCATGGCGTCAAAAAGGAACAGGACGTGCACGCCAAGGTTCAATCCGTTCTCCACAATGGCGCGGCGGCGGTACTGTATTTGGACCAGTTCCACGCAGCTACAGCTACAAATTGCCTAAGAAAGTACGTCGTTTGGCAATCAAATCCGCACTTTCTACAAAGGTAATCGAAGAGAACATCCTCGTATTGGAAGCTTTGTCTTTCGATGCACCAAAAACAAAGGAATTTGTTAACGTACTGAAAAGCCTTCCTGTCGGCAAGAAAGCTCTTGTTGTAACAGAATCGCTTAACGAAAACGTAGCACTTTCCGCTCGTAACATCCCTGGAGTGACAGTAGTGGAAGCAAGCGGCATCAACGTATTGGATGTTGTAAGCCACAACACACTGATCATGACGAAAGCAGCAGTTGAAAAAGTAGAGGAGGTGCTTGGTTAATGGATGCACGTGATGTAATTAAGCGCCCCGTTATCACTGAACGGTCTATGGAACTTACTGCTGACAAGAAGTACACTTTCGAAGTCGACGTAAGAGCGAATAAAACACAAGTGAAAGATGCAGTAGAAAGCATCTTCGGTGTGAAAGTTGCAAAAGTCAACGTCCTCAACTACAAAGGCAAGTTCAAGCGTATGGGCCGTTTTGGCGGTTATACGAACAAACGACGCAAAGCAGTTGTAACGCTGACTCAAGACAGCAAAGAGATCGAGTTTTTCGAAGTTTAATCAACACCTGAACAAACATTAGAAGAGGAGGGAAAAAAATGGCGATCAAAAAATACAAACCTACCTCCAACGGACGTCGGAACATGACAGCTTTGGACTTCGCGGAAATCACTACTGATAAGCCGGAAAAATCCTTGCTGCAACCATTGAACCGCAAAGGCGGCCGTAACAACCAAGGTAGAACTACAGTTCGTCATCGCGGCGGCGGTCATAAGCGTCAATACCGTGTGATTGATTTCAAAAGAACCAAAGACGGTATACCAGGACGCGTTGCTACAATCGAGTACGATCCTAACCGTTCCGCTAACATTGCATTGATTCACTATCTTGATGGTGAAAAAAGATACATCCTTGCACCAAAAAATCTGAAGGTGGGCATGGAAATCATGTCAGGCCCGGATGCAGACATCAAAGTCGGCAACGCGCTTCCACTTTCAAACATTCCTGTTGGTACAGTTGTCCACAATATCGAATTGAAGCCTGGTAAAGGCGGACAATTGGTACGTTCAGCTGGAACATCTGCACAGGTTCTTGGTAAAGAAGGTACAAAATATGTTCTCGTTCGCTTGAACTCCGGAGAAGTTCGCATGATTCTTGCAACATGCCGCGCTTCCATCGGCCAAGTAGGAAACGAACAACATGAACTTGTTAATATCGGTAAAGCAGGACGCTCTCGCTGGTTGGGCAAACGCCCGCACGTACGCGGATCTGTAATGAACCCGAACGATCACCCGCACGGTGGTGGGGAAGGCCGTACGCCTATCGGACGGAAATCTCCAGTTACACCATGGGGCAAACCAACTCTTGGTTACAAAACACGCAAGAAATCCAACAAGTCGGATAAGTTTATCGTACGCCGCCGCAAAAAATAACGCGATTGTCCTACGGTTCCAGCTATGGACCGTAGCGCAGTCACGAAGGGAGGTACAACTATGGGTCGCAGCCTAAAAAAAGGGCCTTTTGTAGATGATCACTTGATGAATAAGATTGAGAAATTGAACGAAGGTGAAAAGAAGCAAGTTGTTAAAACTTGGTCTCGCCGCTCCACAATTTTCCCGAACTTCATCGGACACACGATCGCTGTCTACGATGGCCGTAAACATGTTCCGGTTTATATTAATGAAGATATGGTAGGCCACAAGCTTGGTGAATTCGCACCAACTCGCGCATATAGAGGCCATGCCGCTGACGATAAAAAAACAAGACGCTAATGAGAGGAGGCCATCCTGATGCAAGCAAAAGCTGTTGCTAGAACAGTCCGTATTGCTCCTCGCAAAGTACGCTTAGTAGTTGATCTTATTCGAGGAAAGCAAGTAGGCGAAGCTGTTGCCATTTTGAAACTTACGCCTAAAGCTGCTTCTCCAGTAGTAGAAAAGCTATTGAAGTCTGCAGTTGCGAACGCAGAGCATAACTATGACATGGACATCAATAATCTGCTCGTGTCTGAAGTTTTCGTTGACGAAGGTCCGACAATGAAACGTTTCCGTCCACGTGCACAAGGCCGCGCTAGCCAAATTAACAAGCGCACAAGCCACATTACAATCGTGGTATCAGAAAAGAAGGAGGGATAATTCGTGGGTCAAAAAGTTAATCCTATCGGTATGCGTATCGGCGTTATCCGCGACTGGGAATCCAAGTGGTACGCTGAAAAAGATTACGCTACATTGCTGCACGAAGACATTAAGATTCGTGAATACATTACAAAACGTTTGGCAGATGCTTCTGTTTCTAAAGTTGAGATCGAACGCGCTGCAAACAGAGTGAACATCACAGTCCATACTGCGAAGCCAGGAATGGTCATCGGTAAGGGCGGAAGCGAAGTTGAATCCTTGCGTAAAGCATTGAACCAACTTACAAACAAACGCGTCCACATCAACATTATCGAAATCAAGAGAGCTGACCTTGATGCGAAATTGGTTGCTGAGAACATTGCTCGCCAGCTGGAAAACCGTGTATCTTTCCGCCGTGCGCAAAAACAAGCGATCCAACGCACAATGCGTGCAGGCGCTCAAGGAATCAAGACAATGGTATCCGGCCGTCTTGGCGGAGCGGACATTGCTCGTTCTGAACACTACAGCGAAGGAACAGTACCACTTCATACACTTCGTGCTGACATTGACTATGCTCATGCAGAAGCCGACACGACTTATGGTAAACTCGGCGTCAAAGTATGGATTTATCGTGGAGAGGTCCTTCCTGAAAAGAAAAAGTCACCGGAAGGAGGAAAATAATCATGTTATTGCCTAAACGCGTTAAATATCGCAGAGAACACCGCGGAAAGATGCGCGGACGTGCGAAAGGCGGCACGGAAGTAGCATTCGGCGAATACGGTTTGCAAGCTGTTGAAGCATCTTGGATCACAAACCGCCAAATCGAAGCTGCCCGTATCGCGATGACTCGTTACATGAAACGTGGCGGTAAAGTCTGGATTAAAATTTTCCCGCACAAACCATATACAGCAAAACCTCTTGAAGTACGGATGGGTTCCGGTAAAGGGGCACCTGAAGGCTGGGTTGCAGTTGTAAAACCAGGCAAGATCATGTTTGAAATTGCCGGTGTATCTGAAGAAGTAGCACGCGAAGCACTACGCCTTGCAGCTCACAAGCTTCCGGTAAAGTGCAAGTTTGTTAAACGAGAAGAAATTGGTGGTGAACGAAATGAAGGCTAATGAAATCCGTGAATTAACCACTGCCGAAATTGAACAAAACGTAAAATCCCTGAAGGAAGAACTATTTAACCTTCGCTTCCAATTAGCTACTGGACAACTTGAAAACACAGCTCGCATCCGCGAAGTACGCAAGGGCATTGCCCGTCTTAAAACTGTTATTCGTGAAAGAGAGCTAGAAGTTAACAACCGATAATTGAGAGGAGGTTTGCAGGATGAGCGAACGCAACCAGCGCAAGGTTTACACTGGACGTGTTGTTTCTGACAAAATGGATAAAACCGTCGTAGTTATGGTTGAAACATACAAGAAACATTCACTTTACGGCAAACGCGTTAAATATTCAAAGAAGTTCAAAGCACATGATGAACAAAACGAAGCAAAAATCGGCGATGTAGTCCGCATTATGGAAACTCGGCCGCTATCAGCAACAAAACGTTTTCGTCTTCTCGAAGTCGTTGAGAAAGCTGTTATTATCTAATTGATTAGTTTCGGATGATGTTTTCCGAAAGGAGGTAAACAAGATGATTCAACAGGAATCCCGTTTGAAAGTAGCTGACAACTCTGGTGCCCGTGAGGTTTTGACAATCAAGGTGCTTGGCGGATCAGGACGCAAGACCGCTAACATTGGTGATGTGATCGTTTGTACAGTGAAACACGCAACACCAGGAGGCGTTGTCAAAAAAGGCGACATCGTCAAAGCGGTTATCGTCCGCACAAAGAGTGGTGCACGCCGTGCAGATGGCTCTTATATCAAATTTGATGAGAATGCTTGTGTAATTATCCGTGATGATAAAGCTCCTCGTGGAACTCGTATCTTCGGACCTGTAGCGCGCGAACTTCGTGACAACAACTTCATGAAAATCGTTTCTCTTGCTCCAGAAGTTCTTTAATACTATTTTGACTCGGTTATTCAAGGAGGTGCGACCAGATGCACATTAAAAAAGGTGACAAAGTAAAAGTGATCACTGGCAAAGACAAAGGAAAAACAGGTACTGTTTTGGCTGCCTTCCCTAAAAAAGAGCGTGTGCTAGTTGAAGGAATCAACGTCGTTAAGAAACATGCGAAACCTTCCCAAGACAACCCTCAAGGTGGAATCATCAGCAAAGAAGCAGCTATCCACGCTTCCAACGTTATGGTGATTGACCCTAAAACTAATGAGCCGACACGCGTAGGATACAAGAAAGTCAAAGTTCTCGTTAAAGTCGATAACGAGAAAAAAGAAGTGTACAAATCTGTACGTGTATCCAAAAAGTCCGGCGAAATTTTAGATAAAGATATGGAAAAAAAGATCATTAAGTAAAGAAAGATGAAGGGAGGTACACAGTATGAACCGCCTAAAGGAAAAGTTCCAAAAAGAAATCACTCCTGCTCTCATGAGCAAGTTTAACTATAAATCGGTCATGGAAGTACCGAAGCTCGAAAAAATCGTAGTAAACATGGGTGTCGGCGATGCCGTTCAAAACGCGAAGGTACTTGACAACGCAGTTGAAGAACTAACACTCATCACTGGTCAGAAGCCAGTAGTCACTAAAGCGAAAAACTCAATCGCAGGGTTCCGTCTACGTGAAGGAATGCCGATTGGCGCGAAAGTTACTCTTCGCGGCGAGCGCATGTATGAGTTCTTTGATAAATTGGTCTCTGTATCACTTCCACGTGTACGTGACTTCCGCGGAATCTCGAAAAAAGCTTTCGACGGCAGAGGCAACTACACGCTGGGTGTCAAAGAACAACTCATCTTCCCTGAAATTGATTATGATAAAGTGAGCAAAGTTCGGGGCATGGACATTGTCATCGTAACAACAGCAAACACTGACGAAGAAGCTCGTGAACTACTGACTGCGTTTGGAATGCCATTCCAAAAGTAATCGATAAAAAAGGGAGGCTAAATCGTGGCTAAAAAATCAATGATCGTGAAACAAAAACGTACGCCAAAGTATAAAGTGCAAGAATATACACGCTGCGAACGTTGCGGCCGTCCACATTCTGTGATTCGCAAATTTAAACTTTGCCGTATCTGTTTCCGTGAACTTGCATACAAGGGTCAAATTCCTGGCGTCAAAAAAGCCAGCTGGTAAGACCGAATTTGGGAAGGAGGTAAATATAAATGGTTATGACTGATCCAATTGCAGATTTGCTTACTCGTATCCGTAACGCAAATATGGTCCGTCACGAGAAATTGGAAGTTCCTGCTTCCAATATCAAAAAAGACATTGCAGAAATCCTCAAGCGTGAAGGTTTCGTCCGTGACGTAGAATATATTGAAGACAACAAGCAAGGCATCATTCGTATTTTCCTTAAATACGGTGCCAACAATGAACGGGTTATTACTGGCCTGAAACGCATCAGCAAGCCTGGTCTGCGTGTATATGCTCAAGCAACTGAAGTGCCGAAAGTACTTAACGGACTTGGCATCGCACTTGTTTCTACTTCTCAGGGCGTATTGACTGACAAAGAAGCTAGAGCGAAGCAAGTCGGCGGCGAAGTACTAGCGTACGTTTGGTAATATTCTTCTAAAGAACGGAGGTGCAATGAAATGTCTCGTATAGGTAAAAAACCAATTGAAATTCCAAGTGGCGTAACCGTTACTCAAAACGGCCAAACTGTAACAGTGAAAGGGCCTAAAGGCGAACTGACAAACACGTTCAATGCTGATATGCAAATCAACATTGAAGACAACGTGATTACGATTGTCCGCCCATCCGATGCGAAAGAACACCGTTCTATCCACGGAACAACTCGTTCACTTCTTTCAAACATGGTAGAAGGTGTCTCCCAAGGTTTTGAGAAGTCCCTTGAGCTTGTCGGTGTCGGTTACCGTGCACAAAAACAAGGCAAGAAACTCGTATTGAACGTAGGGTACTCCCATCCGGTCGAATTCGAACCTGAAGAAGGCGTGGAAGTTGAAGTTCCTGCCAATACAAAGATCATTGTCAAAGGCTATAACAAGGAAAAAGTCGGTGCACTTGCATCCAACATCCGTGCGGTACGTCCTCCAGAGCCATATAAAGGCAAAGGAATCCGTTACGAAGGTGAAGTTGTTCGCCGCAAAGAAGGTAAAACAGGTAAATAATGCCGCTTAGGCACCGAAAGGAGTGACTCGTAAATGATCACTAAGCAGGATAAGAACAAGGTACGTAAGAAAAGACATGCACGTGTACGTTCTAAACTGAGCGGAACTGCTTTGCGTCCACGTCTTAACGTGTACCGTTCCAATAAAAACATCTACGCCCAATTGATCGATGATGAAAAAGGCGTAACAATTGCAAGTGCTTCAACACTTGATAAAGAATTGAACCTCGAGTCTGCTGGCAATGTAGATGCTGCTCAAAAAGTTGGGGAGCTCGTCGCTAAGCGTGCAGTTGAAAAAGGAGTTTCAAGTGTAGTTTTCGACCGCGGAGGCTATCTATACCATGGCCGCGTTAAGGCTCTTGCTGATGCAGCGCGTGAAAACGGACTTGTATTTTAATAAGAAGGAGGGACATACAATATGCGTCATATTGACCCAAATAAACTGGAACTTGAAGAACGCGTAGTAACGGTCAATCGTGTTGCTAAAGTTGTTAAAGGTGGACGTCGTTTCCGCTTTACGGCTCTAGTAGTCGTGGGTGACAAGAATGGACATGTCGGATTTGGTACAGGAAAAGCACAAGAAGTTCCTGATGCGATCCGCAAAGCCATCGAAGATGCTAAGAAAAACCTTGTTGCAGTGCCAACAGTGGGTACAACAATCCCGCATGACATCATCGGTCGTTTCGGCGGCGGACAAATCTTGTTGAAGCCGGCTTCTGAAGGTACAGGTGTTATCGCAGGCGGACCTGTCCGTGCGGTACTTGAATTGGCAGGTATTGCTGATATCACTTCTAAATCCCTTGGATCTAGCACACCGATCAACATGGTGCGTGCTACAATCGAAGGAATCAAGAACCTGAAGCGTGCTGAAGATGTAGCGAAATTGCGTAATAAAACAGTTGAAGAACTGTTAGGTTAAGGAGGGAATGACCATGGCAACAAAACTCGCAATCACCCTCAAAAAAAGCTTGATCGGACGTACAGAAGGCCAGCGTGAAACTGTGAAGGCATTGGGCCTGCGCAAACTTCACCAAACAGTGGAACATGAAGACAATGCCTCAATCCGCGGCATGATCGAAAAAGTTTCCCATCTGGTTTCCGTTAAAGAACAATAATTAATTTTCAACATAAGGAGGTGCCAACAATGAATCTTCATGAGTTAAAACCTGCTGAAGGATCTCGCAAAGAACGCAACCGTGTTGGCCGAGGCATCGGTTCCGGTAACGGAAAAACAGCCGGAAAAGGCCATAAAGGTCAGAAAGCCCGTTCAGGCGGCGGTGTTCGCCTTGGTTTTGAAGGTGGTCAAACACCACTTTTCAGACGTTTGCCAAAACGCGGCTTTACGAACATCAATCGCAAAGAGTTTGCAATTGTGAACCTTACTGAGCTAAATCGCTTTGAAGACGGTACAGAAGTAACTCCAGAACTTCTTATCGAAACTGGTGTTGTACGTAATCAGAAGTCAGGTATTAAAATTCTTGCTAACGGCAACATCGAGAAAAAGCTGACTGTTAAAGCTAACAAATTCTCCTCTGCTGCTATTGAGGCAATTGAGGCTGCCGGTGGTAAAACTGAGGTGATTTGATGTTCCGTACGATCTCCAATCTTATGCGCGTGGGTGATATTCGACGAAAGATCCTATTCACCCTCTTAATGCTAGTAGTATTTCGAGTAGGTGCGTTTATCCCGGTTCCCGGTGTAGACGCCAACGTACTCAAAATGCAGGATCAGGCGAGCCTGTTTGGATTCATGAATATCTTTGGCGGCGGCGCGTTGAAAAACTTCTCCATCTTTGCTATGGGGATCATGCCGTACATCACAGCATCGATCATCGTCCAGTTATTGCAGATGGACGTCGTGCCGAAATTCACAGAGTGGTCCAAACAAGGAGAAGTGGGGCGCAAGAAGCTTGCTCAGTTCACGCGCTACTTCACCATCATACTTGCTCTCTTCCAATCAATGGCAATGGCATTCGGTTTTAACCAAATGACTCAATTGCAGTTGATTAAAGATCCCGGCTTCTCTACGTATGCAACCATTGCAATCGTATTGACGGCTGGTACAGCTTTCCTCATGTGGCTTGGTGAGGAAATCACCTCCAAAGGGGTGGGCAATGGAATATCCATCATTATCTTTGCCGGTATTGTTGCTGGTATTCCTAGTGCTGTAAACCAAATCTACGCTCAACAACTTCAGGGAGCAGGCGACCAACTCTTTTTGAAGATTGTCGTTTTGCTTTTAATCGTTTTGGCTATCATTGCGATTATTGTTGGGGTCGTATTTGTTCAGCAAGCTTTGCGTAAAATTCCGATTCAGTATGCAAAACGAGTGGATGGCCGCAGCCCTGTTGGCGGACAATCGACTCACTTGCCATTGAAAGTAAACGCGGCTGGAGTTATTCCAGTTATTTTTGCGAGTGCCTTTATTGTTACTCCGCAAACGATCGCGACTTTTTTTGCGTCAGGTGAGACGGCAAGTAAGATTCAAGGAATCTTCGACCATTCCAAGCCAATCGGCATGCTTGTTTTCGTAGCACTGATTATCGCTTTTACGTATTTCTATGCTTTTGTTCAAGTGAATCCTGAACAGGTGTCTGAAAACTTAAAGAAGCAAGGCGGATACATTCCGGGAATCCGGCCGGGTAAAAACACACAAGAGTATTTAACACGGGTTCTATACCGTCTAACTTTTGTCGGTGCCATTTTCCTTGCAGGCATTTCCATCCTTCCGGTTTTCTTTGTTAAGTTTGCCGGACTTCCGAGTTCAGCAACAATCGGCGGAACGAGCTTGTTGGTTGTCGTCGGGGTTGCGCTTGAAACAATGAAACAACTGGAAGCCCAGCTGGTGAAGCGTCACTACAAAGGCTTCATTAAATAATCGAGATGGTTTTAGGAACAATCAGCTTGTTCCTGAAACCCATTGAGATGCTCGGGGGCGAAACGATTGAATCTAGTACTCATGGGTCTTCCCGGTGCCGGGAAAGGCACACAGGCAGATAAGATTGTAGAAAAGTATGGAATACCTCATATTTCTACAGGAGATATGTTCCGTGCTGCCATCAGCGAAGGCACCCAGCTCGGTTTGAAAGCCAAGTCTTTCATGGATAAGGGCGAATTGGTGCCCGATGAAGTTACAATCGGCATCGTTCGTGAACGACTGGATAAGGAAGATTGCCGCCAAGGGTTTCTGCTGGATGGTTTTCCAAGAACCGTCGCGCAGGCAGAAGCACTTGAGGACATTCTCAGCCAATTGAACAAGAAAATCGATTACGTCATCAATATCGAAGTGGATCAAAGCATTTTGATGGAGAGGCTGACAGGCCGCAGGATCTGCCGAAACTGCGGAGCCACTTACCATCTTGTCTTTAACCCGCCGGCTGTTGATGGAACGTGTGACCGGTGCGGAGGCGAACTGTATCAGCGTCCAGATGACAATGAAGAAACAGTTCAAAACCGCCTTGATGTGAACATGAAACAGACAAAACCGCTTCTGGACTTTTATCAAGGCAAAGGCTATTTGCGAAATATCAATGGCCAACAGCATATCGATGAGGTATTTGCAGACGTCGACCAGCTTCTTGAGGGGCTGAAAGGATGATCATTTGCAAAACTCCTCGTGAACTTGAAATCATGAGAGAAGCCGGCAGGATTGTTGCTTTGACACATCAGGAACTGCAAAAGCATATCAAGCCGGGAATCACGACAAGAGAGCTTGATCAAATTGCCGAGAAGTTCATTAAGCAGCATGATGCCTATCCGTCATTCAAAGGATATAACGGCTTCAAAGGCAGTATTTGTGCATCTGTTAATGAGGAGCTCGTGCACGGGATACCGGGTGACCGCGTATTGCATGCAGGAGACATCATTAGCTTGGATATTGGGGCCAAGTACAACGGATACCACGGCGATTCGGCTTGGACATATGCAGTCGGAGAGATCAGTGAGGACGCACAGAAACTGCTGGATGTCACAGAGAAGTCTCTCTATATCGGCCTGGAAGAAGCCAAGCCGGGTGAACGTCTTTCAAATATATCCCACGCAATTCAGTCCTATGTGGAACCGCATGGCTTCTCGATTGTCCGAGAGTATGTCGGACATGGGGTTGGGCAAGACTTGCATGAAGCTCCGCAAATCCCCCATTATGGACCGCCCAATAAAGGACCCCGTCTTCGACCGGGCATGGTGCTGGCTGTTGAACCGATGGTGAATGCAGGCAGCCGCTATGTCAGAACGCTGGCGGATAATTGGACTGTCGTTACAGTGGACGGAAAGAATTGTGCGCACTTTGAGCATACTGTAGCCATTACGGAAGCAGGTTATGAGATTTTAACAAGAATTTGAGCGCAGGTGATCCCTTTGAACGAGTCTGATTCGGCTCCCCGTATCGGTCAAGTTGTCCTTGAAAATAAAGGAAGAAACGCTGGGCAGTTCTCAGTTATCATCCAATCCATTGATCAACGGTTTGTTCTTATTGCTGATGGTGATAAAAGAAAGTTTGATAATCCAAAGAAGAAGAACATCCAGCATCTTGTGTGTTACGACTATGTATCTCAAGAAGTGCAAAGCAGCATACTCGAAACTGGACGGGTTACAAATGGCAAGATTCGCTGGGCGCTCACCAAGTTTGCGGAGGATGAATTGAAAGAACGAGAGAAGGGAGACGGATTTAGTGGCGAAAGACGATGTAATTGAAGTAGAAGGCACGGTAGTTGATACTTTGCCAAACGCGATGTTTAAGGTAGAATTAGAAAATGGCCATACTGTTCTTGCCCATGTATCCGGCAAGATCCGCATGCATTTCATACGCATTTTGCCTGGAGACAAAGTAACAGTGGAACTTTCTCCTTATGACCTGACACGCGGCAGAATCACCTATCGCTTTAAATAAACAGGCACTCCGGACTACTAAGGAGGTTATAAACAATGAAAGTCAGACCATCAGTGAAGCCCATCTGCGAGAAATGCAAAGTCATCCGCAGAAAAGGGAAAGTAATGGTTATTTGCGAAAACCCTAAACACAAACAAAAACAAGGATAAGAGGAGGTGCACCTATACAATGGCACGTATTGCTGGTGTAGACATTCCGCGTGAAAAGCGCGTAGTCATTTCATTAACTTACATTTACGGAATCGGCAAAAACACTGCTTCCAAAATCTTGGCTGCAGCCGGTGTCTCTGAAGATACTCGCGTTCGCGACCTGACAGATGACGAGCTGAACAAAATCCGTGATATTATTGACACTTACAAAGTTGAAGGGGATCTTCGCCGTGAAATCTCCCTGAACATCAAACGCCTGATGGAGATCGGATCATATCGTGGTCTTCGCCATCGCCGCGGCCTTCCTGTTCGTGGTCAAAACACTAAAAACAATGCTCGTACTCGAAAAGGTCCTCGTAAAACGGTAGCGGGCAAGAAAAAATAATAGGTAAAGGAGGTTATTTGTTACCATGGCACGTAAAACTAATACTCGTAAACGTCGTGTGAAAAAGAATATCGAAACTGGTATTGCACACATCCGTTCTACTTTCAACAATACAATCGTAACGATCACAGACTCTCAAGGAAATGCACTTTCTTGGTCTTCAGCCGGAGCACTTGGATTCAAAGGTTCACGTAAATCCACTCCATTCGCAGCACAGATGGCTGCTGAAACAGCTGCAAAGACATCTATGGAACATGGCTTGAGAAGCCTTGAAGTAACCGTTAAAGGTCCAGGAGCCGGCCGTGAAGCTGCAATCCGCGCATTGCAAGCAGCTGGTTTGGAAGTTACAGCGATCAGAGATGTAACTCCAGTTCCTCATAACGGATGCCGTCCGCCAAAACGTCGTCGTGTATAATTATTCCGGTGTATAAAATGTGTATGGCCTGTCTATAATGGGGTATTATATACATTTATGCGTAACGGAGTAAATTCTTCATCCAGTTGTTGCACAAATGGGATTGTAACATGGGGAATTTCAGCTGTTTCCTTGCGGGAACCTGGAGTTTCGACGTTTTGAAGGAGGGTATATTTGAATGATCGAAATTGAAAAGCCAAAAATTGAAACGATTGAGATCAGCGATGATGCCAAATATGGAAAATTCGTTGTCGAACCACTAGAGCGTGGGTATGGTACAACTTTGGGTAACTCCTTGCGTCGTATCCTGCTATCGTCACTCCCTGGTGCGGCCATCACTTCCATCCAAGTGGAAGGTGTCCAGCATGAATTTTCAACGGTTGAAGGCGTCGTCGAAGATGTTACCACTATCATCCTTAATCTTAAAAAGCTTGCGTTAAAAGTGTATTCTGACGAAGAGAAGACATTGGAAATCGACGTTCAAGGCGAGGGTGTCGTCAAGGCATCTGATATCATGCATGACAGTGACGTGGAAATCTTGAATCCTGACCTGCACATTGCGACACTTGGCAACAATGCCAACTTCCGCGTGCGGATGTCAGCAAGACGCGGACGCGGCTATACGCCTGCCGACCACAACAAACGTGATGACCTGCCAATCGGCGTTATTCCAATTGATTCCATTTATACACCTGTATCGCGCGTCAACTATCAAGTTGAAAACACGCGTGTCGGACAGAGCACAAACTACGATAAGCTATCACTTGATGTTTGGACAGATGGAAGCATTGGTCCGAAAGAAGCCATTTCTCTTGGTGCAAAAATCCTGACGGAACACTTGAACATCTTTGTCGGCCTGACTGATGAAGCACAAAACGCTGAAATCATGGTTGAAAAAGAAGAAGACCAGAAGGAAAAAGTACTGGAAATGACGATTGAGGAACTTGATCTTTCCGTTCGTTCCTACAATTGTTTGAAACGTGCCGGAATCAACACAGTCCAAGAGCTTGCAAGCAAGACAGAAGAGGACATGATGAAGGTCCGCAATTTAGGAAGAAAATCCTTGGAAGAAGTCAAAGCGAAGCTTGATGACCTTGGTCTCGGCCTGCGCAAAGACGACTGATAAGATGACAGACAAATACTAAACATATCAACAAAAAAGGAGGGAAACTTGATGTCTTATAGAAAACTAGGACGTACGAGCTCTCAACGTAAAGCCCTGCTTCGCGATCTAACTACAGACCTGATCATCAGCGAACGCATTGAAACAACAGAAGCACGCGCGAAGGAACTTCGCTCCGTTGTTGAAAAAATGATTACACTTGGTAAACGCGGTGACTTGCATGCACGCCGTCAAGCTGCAGCATATGTCCGCAATGAAGTTGCCAACGAAGAGACAAAGCAAGATGCAGTTCAAAAGCTTTTTGCTGATATTGCTCCTCGTTATGCAGAGCGCCAAGGCGGTTACACTCGCATCATGAAGGTTGGCCCACGCCGCGGCGATGGTGCACCTATGGTGATTATCGAATTGGTATAAGATTGTAAAGGCTGAAAGGGCAGGGCAGTTAGTTTCCCACTGACGGCTTATGCCCTTTTTTCCAAATGACGGTGTTGAAAACTGCACCTGGCCATCCGTTGCAGCGGCTGGACAGGCCACAGCCTGGCAGGAGGGCCGCGTCCCGCGGATTCCGGCCGACACCGAAACATTTTCAAATAGACGTAAAAGCTAAAAAGAGCGTTACGATAGGCATCCGGTATATGGGTGATCCTGTCTAGCTCCATGCACCTCCTCCCTCACGGAAAAGTTGAGAAAATCCCGGCAGATTGTAACGGATTGGAAGCGAAGATTCGCCTTTGCTTCTTGGAGTGAGGTGCAGGCTTTTTTTCTATTTATAGGGGTTTTTTAGCAGGAGAAGAGCAGAGCAGAGTAGAGAGGGGGAGAGGACATGGAGGCAGAAATGATAACGCTTCAGGATGTCACGTTTAAGTATGAAGGACAACATACATATGCGCTTCAGGACGTATCTTTCTCCGTTAAAGAGGGGGAATGGCTCGCCATCGTCGGGCATAATGGTTCAGGCAAGTCAACGCTTGCCAAAATCTTAAATGGCCTGCAGTTTCCTGAAAAGGGAGAAGTCAGCATTAAAGGTATCAAACTTGGTGAAGAAACGGTCTGGGATATCCGGAGGTTGATTGGCATGGTTTTTCAAAACCCGGACAATCAATTTGTCGGGACGACTGTACAAGATGATGTGGCTTTTGGCCTGGAGAATAACGGGGTTCCTCACGAGCTTATGGCAAAAAGAGTGCGAACTGCGCTTGAACGGGTCAGGATGGAGGACTTTCTTGACCAAGAGCCGCATCATCTTTCCGGCGGACAAAAACAGCGTGTCGCAATAGCGGGTATAATCGCGCTGCAGCCGAAGGTGATCATTTTGGATGAAGCGACTTCGATGCTGGACCCTCTTGGCAGAGAAGAGGTCCTCGGAACGATCAGGGAATTGATGCGCGAAGAAGCAATTTCGGTCATTTCGATTACGCATGATCTGGAGGAAGCAGCAAAGGCTGACCGGATCATTGTAATGAACAAAGGACAGGTCTACAGAGAAGGGAGCCCGAAAGAAATTTTCCGGATGGGCAAGGAACTGACAGACCTGGGTCTTGATATCCCTTTCCCGGTGAAGATGGGGAATGCCCTGCAGGAAGCTGGTCTGGAATTGCCGGGTACGTATTTGACAGATGAAGAGTTGGTGAATGAATTATGGACATTGCACTTCAGCAAGTAGAATATAAGTATTCAGCAAATACCCCATTCGAGCATCTTGCCTTGCAAGACATTAACCTGACGATTCCAAGCGGTACATTTCTGGCGATCATCGGCCATACAGGCTCGGGCAAGTCGACGGTTTTACAGCATCTCAATGCACTATTGAAACCGACAAGGGGACAGGTAGTGATTGGAGACCGTGTTATCGATTCGCAAAAGAAGGAAAAAAACTTGCGGCCGATCCGGCAAAAGGTCGGCATCGTCTTCCAATTCCCCGAACATCAATTATTCGACGAAACCGTTGAGAAAGATATTTGTTTTGGTCCGATGAACTTCGGCGTCAAGGAGGAAGAGGCAAAGGAGCGGGCAAGAAGGCTGATTGCGGAAGTGGGCCTGCCAAATGACGTTCTGGACAAGTCACCCTTTGATTTATCCGGGGGGCAAATGCGCCGGGTGGCAATCGCCGGGGTGCTGGCGATGGAGCCGGAGGTACTCGTCCTTGACGAGCCGACCGCAGGATTGGATCCAAGGGGCCGTACAGAGATTATGGATATGTTTTACCGTCTTCATAAAGAAAAGGGCCTGACGACGATTCTCGTGACCCACAGCATGGAGGACGCAGCCAAATATGCGGATGAAATTGCGATCATGCAAAAAGGCCGGGTCAAAATGGAGGGAAAACCGAGGGAGATTTTTTCTAAGCCAACTGAATTGCTTGAGCTTGGTTTGGATGTTCCGGAAGTGGTCAGGTTCCAGTACATGATAGAAAAAAAACTTGGCCGCGCGCTCGGCAAAACATGCCTGTCGATAGAGGAAATGACCGCCGCCCTGACAGACTTCAAGAAGAGGGGTGAGGGCCAATGATGGAAAAGATGATATTCGGCCGCTACATCCCGGGAAACTCGGTCATCCATCGGCTTGATCCCCGCGCCAAGCTTATCTTTGTTTTCGGCTTTGTTATCGTTATTTTTCTGGCGAATAACCCATGGGCATACGGAGCGTTGCTGCTCTTCGTGCTGCTGATCATTGCCATGTCGAAACTCAATCTCAAGTTTTTGATCAATGGATTGAAGCCCGTCATCTTTCTTGTCTTGTTCACGTTCATCCTGCAGCTGTTTTTTAACAAAGGGGGAGACTTGATTTTCTCACTCGGCCCGATTCATATTTTTGAAGATGGGTTGAGACAGGCGATATTCATCTCTATTCGAATCCTGCTGCTCATCTTTGTCACGTCGCTGCTTACGTTGACAACGACGCCGATCACATTGACGGACGGACTGGAAAGCCTCATGAACCCATTGAAAAGGGTGCGTTTCCCTGTCCATGAGCTTGCGTTGATGATGTCGATCTCCCTCCGGTTCATTCCGACTCTGATGGATGAGACCGACAAAATCATGAAGGCGCAAATGGCGAGAGGGGTCGAGTTTTCAAGCGGACCGATCAAGGATCGGATCAAGGCCATCATTCCGCTGCTCATTCCCCTGTTTGTCAGTTCATTCAAACGGGCTGAAGAGTTGGCGACAGCGATGGAAGCACGCGGATACAGGGGAGGAGAAGGCAGGACCAAGTACCGGCTGCTCACCTGGTCCGCTAAAGACACGGCTGCCGTCGCGTCGATCGTTCTGATGGCAATCCTCCTCATTTATTTGAGGACAATTTGAGGTGGTTGCAGATATGCAGCGTTATAAAGCAATCGTCGCCTATGACGGATCTGCGTACTCCGGCTATCAAATTCAGCATAATGGCCGCACCGTACAGCAGGAGCTGGAAAAGGCGCTTGGAAAAATGCACAAGACGGACCAGATTAAAGTGACCGGTTCGGGAAGGACAGACGCAGGGGTGCACGCGAGAGGGCAGACGATCCATTTTGATTCGCCCCTCCGTCTTCCGTCAGAACGCTGGATAAAGGCGCTGAACGGCCTGCTCCCTGATGACATCTCCATCCGGTCTGTCGAGAAGGCCTCAGAAGGCTTCCATGCGCGTTTCGATGCGAAAGGGAAGACATACAAGTACTTCGTATACACAAGCGCTGCAAGGGACCCTTTCCGCTGCAGGTACGCGTCCCATTATCCGCATCCGCTCGATTTGGAGAGGATGCGGCAAGCGGCAGTTTTATTGACGGGAACACATGACTTCACAAGCTTTTGTTCCGCCAAGACGGAAATGGAGAATAAGGTCCGGACCGTCTATGAGATCTCGATCGAAAGGGAGAGAGACGGCATTGCGTTCACATTCAAGGGAAACGGCTTCCTATACAATATGGTAAGGATCATCGCCGGCACCCTTCTGGACGTCGGAGGCTGGCGAACAGAGCCTTCTGCCGTTATGTCGATGTTAGAGGCAAAAGACCGCGCGGCAGCGGGAAAAACGGCGCCGGCGAACGGGCTTTTCCTCTGGGAAGTCGACTACGGAGAGGAATGACAACTTATCCGCGTGTTTTTCAATTTTCTCTTGACTTTACTTGTCATAAAGGATAAGATATCCTATGGTATTGTTTTTAACCCCACGATAAGCCCCGGAAACTTATTGTGATGAAAATAAATACGAACATGAAATTTTTTACTTTTTGGGAGGGTACTAAATGCGTACTACGTATATGGCAAAAGCCGGCGAAATCGACCGCAAATGGTTGGTTGTAGACGCTGAAGGCAAAACACTTGGCCGTCTGGCTTCTGAAGTGGCGTCCATTTTGCGCGGCAAACATAAACCAACTTTCACTCCGCATGTTGACACTGGCGATCACGTAATTCTTATCAATGCAGAAAAAATCGAATTGACAGGCAAGAAATTGACTGACAAAATCTACTACCGTCATTCAGGCTATGCAGGCGGTTTGAAAACAAGAACAGCTCTGGAAATGCGTACGAAGCAACCTGAAAAAATGCTCGAATTGGCTATCAAAGGCATGCTTCCTAAAGGTTCCCTTGGACGCCAAATGTTCAAGAAACTGCATGTTTACGCTGGCGCTGAGCATCAGCACCAAGCACAAAAACCGGAAGTATACGAACTTCGCGGATAATTAAAGGGAGGGCATTATATTGGCACAAGTTCAATACTATGGTACAGGTCGCCGTAAAAGCTCTGTTGCCCGCGTACGTCTAGTACCAGGCGAAGGCCGTATCATCATTAACGATCGTGAAGTAGAAGACTATATCCCATTCGCCGCTTTGCGCGAAGTAATCAAACAGCCGCTTACAGCTACAGAAACTGTCAGCAGCTACAATGTTCTTGTAACCGTCAAAGGAGGCGGCTACACAGGACAAGCAGGAGCAATCCGCCACGGCATCGCTCGTGCATTGCTCGAAGTGGATCCTGAATACCGCACAACTCTTAAGCGCGCAGGATTGCTTACACGTGACCCACGTATGAAAGAACGTAAGAAATACGGACTTAAAGGCGCACGTCGTGCACCACAGTTCTCAAAACGTTAATCAACGTTTACAAAGTATTTTCAAAAAAAAGCATCGGCATCTTGCCGGTGCTTTTTTTCTAGCATTGTTTCTAAATAATAATTCTGTGTAGTTTGAGCATTAATGTAACCTAATCGATTAGATACATAAGTAATATTAATATCTTGAGCAAATAGAAATAATGCATGTGTATATATCAATCCATAAAATGTTATTTTATCAATGGTTAATGTCCCTAATAGTTTATTTTCCTGACGGTACCCCTTTATGGAGTTTCATCAGATTTTTGAAATCTTATCCTATCCTTATTAGTTGGTATCCCATTACTTACTTTTTCCCATATACCGTTTTTAAATAATTCGTATCTTTCAAAAGCAAATGGCAATCCGTTTGCAGCAGCTATATCACTACTATCCATAAGTTGAAAATGCAGATGTGGAGCAAAGGAGTTACCTGAATGACCAACTCTCCCAATAACCTCTCCTTTTTTTACATGTTGACCGACTGAAACCTGAATGGACCCTGTTTGAAGGTGGACTAATGCAGCATATACATTGTCGCTGCATTTTATAATGATATAGTTGCCAGCAACGGATTGTATATCATCTTTCTTAGGGTCAAAATAACGAGCATTTTTATAAGCGTTAGAGATATCTGAAAGCAATTTTGTGCTTGTTCGTTCTTTATAACCATCCTCTGCTTGGACAATGATCCCTTCGCAAGGAGCATATACATCTTGCCCCCAACAATAAAATTCATCTAAGGGAACTCCAAAAAGTAGATATTGCGCCAAACTAACGCGATAGGCGGGCCAACCCTTTCTTTCCCAATCCACTTGTACAAAGTCATAAGCATATCTTGATCCTAACTTATTTGTGCCGTGACTCGGAATTTTTGTACCTGGGGTGTTAGGAGAGTGCCATTCTCCTCTCAAAGGGAACTCTACAATTAGCGGCTCACGCGCATCAATCATCTCATATCCCTCCTTCGCCGATTATTTACATAAGAAAATGACAAGTGCTACAAGGGCAGATCCCAGCGCAGTCACACGATTGTTTAGGGTTGAAACTCAAGGGCCTTTTCATCTTTTTTATTTTTCCAGTTATATTTCTTTATATTTCCATATTAACATCAATACTCTTTTATTCGAACTGTTTAATAATTTATGGTTGGTATGTAACTCCTTTCCGTTTTAGTGATGACTTCATCACTCTATATGTCGTTTATTTTAATGTATTTCTCCATTATTTGAGTAGTTACCCGTCCTTGTTGACTTTACATCTAGGATAGGTGCTCATCTATGTTAACTAAAAAGAATATCTTACTAATGAAATCATATAAACCAGGGAGGAATCTTCATGGGGTACTTTGTTACTGTAGAGCCAGGGGTAAATTTATATGTAGAAGATATTAACCCGGGGGGAAATAAGACCATTGTATTTTTACACGGCTGGCCGTTAAGCCATAAACAGTTTGAATATCAGTTTAATGTTCTTCCTGCCATGGGCTATCGCTGTATTGGTATAGACTGGAGGGGCTTTGGAAAATCGGATAAACCTATGAGCAGCTATACTTTTAACAGACTTGCAGATGATATCCGCATAGTAGTGGATTTACTTCAAATAGACAATTTTACTCTTGTGGGTCACTCTACCGGCGGGGCTATCGCAATTCGATACATGTCCCGTCACAACGGTTCAGGGGTATCAAAGCTTGTACTTGTTGATGCGGCTGCTCCAACTGGATTTACCGCAGAAACTGCTAATAAATTTCTTAAAGAAAACGTAAATGATCGACCTAAAATGATGCAGGATGTAACAGATGGCTTTTTCTTTCAGTATATAACGAAACCATTTTCGGACTGGTTTCTACAAATGGGATTACAAGCAGCCAGCTGGTCGACAGCTGCGATTATCATTACATTAAGAGATGAGAAGTTGTATGCAGATCTTCCAAAAATTAATGTTCCTACGTTAATCATTCACGGCATTCATGATAAAGTTATTCCATTTTCACAAGCTCAGGTACTGAATGAGAAAATAAGAAATTCACAGCTTGTTCCGTTTCAATATAGTGGTCATGGTGCTTTCTGGGAAGAACGGATTAAGCTTAACCAACTATTGACTCAATTTATTTAGTTACACTTTGATCAAAACCAAATATGTCCTTGTTTTTCAAAAGGCACAGTAACCTTAAGCACAAACCATGGGGTAAAAAGAAAAGGATAGATGGTTCCATCTATCCTTTTTGTACAAAATATGACCTCATTCGTCATGGTCTCAGTAAGTACATATGGCAAGTCCTTATCTGACAGGCTTACGGTCTCGTTATATATTGAATGAGCTTATATTTCTATCCAGAAGTTCCTATTCCACAAAGGATCCCGGTATTTTCTCATCTAGTTTTTTTATAGCCAACATCGAATTATTATCCTGAATGATGCCTGTATCTATGAAACCAAATGAAGCGTATAATCTTTTAGCTTTAACATTATTTGTCCGGTAAAAGAGGACTGCATACTCTGCTTCCCCATCTGGCATTGTTTTAATATCCATCAACATCTTTTCAAAGGCAAGTTTGCCATATCCTTTTCCCTGATGACTTTTATCAATCATCATATGCCAAATAAAATAGCTCTTTTTCCCGTAAAAAACTTCATTTTCAAATGATTCATGATCCAACGTATCATAAACATACATCAAAAATCCAACCGCAACCTCATCGGCATAAATAGCAAAAGGAGACGCCGGTATGCCATCTGTGTTCAACATATGAGCGTCTGCAAAGCTTCTGAGATTCGTAGTTTCTATAAAGTCTTTTTGATTGTCTTCAACTTCAAGTGCTATTACTTCCTCAATGTTTTCCCTGGTTATTTTTCGTAATTCAATCATTTTTTTCCTCCCCTCAGAAAAGCCATTTCGACACATGGCCTTAAACACTCCGAACTACATTTCCAATATTCTAAAAATGTGATACGCAAAATATTCCCAATGCTAAACTATTCTTCTAATCTCTATTCCGCAAAATGCCCCGTTTGCTGTATACTGACTCAATTATTTCCATATTACATCAACTCCTTTTTATTTGAAATGAAATTCATGTATAAGCTTTTATTAATTGTATGGAACTGTACACCATTTACAATTTGATGTTTCCTATAGAAGCATCCTGCTCCGGTTTCAGACTTAGGGACTAAAATGAGCCTTTGTCTTTTTTTTGACAGGAGGATAGGTTTTTGGCATGTTGTACCTGATCTATTTGATAATATAGAAAGATCTAGTGATAAAGTGAAATCTGGGTTAGGAGAGATAGCGTATGGGAAGGAAAAGAAAAACCCTACCAAAAAACTTCGATGAACTGATTAAAGCAGGCGACATATCAGCATTGAAAGAGGTATTTACCAAATGCGAACTGGATGCCCGAGGCGGCTACAGTAAATCAACTGCCTTGAGCTTTTTCAATATTCCGGATGAATTGGTTATCTGGCTCGTGGAACAGGGGGCTGATATAAATGCCAAAGATAATTACGGAAGTACACCCCTGCATAAACAGGCAATCAGTTGGTGTGGAAATATAGAATTGCTGCTTGATTTGGGTGCAGATATAGAAGCCGTTGATTATCAAAACGAGACACCTTTATTTGCCGCTGCAGGTTCATTTAAACCAAAAGCGGTTCATACGCTGGTTGCGAAAGGCGCAAATATCAGCGCAGAAAATAGGAGGAAACAGACTCCTTTAGCAAAAGCATTGGCTGTGTGCAGAAACATTGATATCGCCAATATGGCAGAAGTTGCCGATATTTTGCTTAACGCTGGAGCAACGGTGACGCCGGAAATGAAAGATTCGGTTAAGCGAGTCGGAAACGAGTTTGAATTTCACAGAGAAGGCTTTAATAAAGAATATTTGAATCAAACAGATGAGGGGTTATACCGTTTATATGAGCTATTTGATGTTCCCCCAGTAGGGAAACGAAAGATTCACGACGGCACCTCTCCAATAGCAGTATCAACTAAGGGATGGCAGGCGCAGCACCATGAACTCTGGAGTTTATTAATTCCTTCACAGGGACATGCGAACACCGTGCAGGGTGAGGTGATACGTATTACTGGTAAAGTGTCATATGAAATATTAGATAACGGCGGGATCAACTGGGATAACCAATTTCGCCAGATGCTCAAAAGTCTGATCGATTACTATAGCATGGGCACCCCACTGCATCCCGCTGCACTTCAATAGGCAGTAACATTGGTAAAGGAACTTCACAACGGCCATGGCAGTGAGGAACCTGCAAGACTATGCGAACTGGCCGTGCATTGGGTGCTGAACAATCCGAACCCTATTGCTTTGGAACAGCCGGACTATAAGCGGTAACTTATGCTCTGCTTTATACCAAATCCATGATATTAATAGGGGGGATTTTATGTTCCGTCCGCATAGGAATTTTGCAGAACCATGGATGCCCGAAACTTCAATGATTTTCCTTGAAGAATTACATAAAGAAGTATCTGAAAACCATATTCTATATGGGGCCGATCTTGAAGTCATTGCCAGAAGAGAAGATAAAGACGAAGTATTATACCAATACAAAACGAATCCAAATAAGTATGTACAAGTACATCTAACATGGAAGATGGATAAAGAAATAGACGCAAGATGGCCAAAAACACGAGAATTCAACTCCTTGGATAACTGGGTAAATGAAGTTATGCTGATCGATCATAAAGTATATGAAGAATAATTTAGTAAATAGATATGAATTGAGAGGAAACTGATGACCCATATTTCAGAAATAAAAAATGAAGAGCTACATAAGCTGGTAAAGTTTCTTGGCTTTTTTCAAAGATTAGACGCATTGGCTAGTGAAGAGGAAAAAAAGCAAATGCTTGAGTGCGAAGAAATTCAAGATTTCCACGAGGAATTATGCAATTCAGATTTTCTCATTGTATTTGATTGGAAGAGTTGGTTGAATGAAAATGAAATTTTTAAGGATATAAGAAACGATATCGAAGAGCAGGTAATGGAGGCAGATGTAGATACTCTCAGAAAATTGATGACAAGCTATATACGTGGAGACCGATTTACTGAAGGGCTATTCGAAGGAGTCATCATAAACGGACATGTAACAAAGATACTATCGAGACTTAGGGAATTAATGGATAGGTAGCAGTAAACCAAGCAATGGGAGGGATACGAGTGTTCAGCCAAGCGGACCTCAAAGCTTAGGAGGAAGCAGGAGATATGGACGAAATAAACATAAAAATGGAAACCTATTTTAAAACAAAGGATATTGCTAAACGAAATGCTTTGTTAAAGCAATTCGTTTTAGATCTTCCAAAGGACGGAAAGGACTTTTTTCTAAAGGCCTTTAAAAAAGAGCGGTATTTGGATATGCGGCTTACTGCCATTCGTGGATAGGCTGCCTTTGCAAGTGAAGAAGAAGTTGCCGTTTTGATGAAAAGGATGTTGGAAATCTTAAAAAAACGCCCCGAGAGTACCCCTTATAATTATGAGGAATATGAGATCTTGCGGTCTGCTTTTTTGATGCCCTACCTGTTGGAGAAATATTCTTATGATTGTTTCAAAAAATTTCATGAACAGCTGCAGAAACAGTACGATGCCATGCCTGAAGCTTTCAAAGGGATTTTCACCTGCAACGATAAAGGTGAACATATCCAACTAATTCCCTCAGCGGTAGTACGGAGACGAATTGAAGATTTCCGGCGTAGGTGAAAGGTGAACGAGGTACAATACTACGCAACGTTTTATTTGAACCCTCACTAAAAAAAGATTAGAAGGTGAATTTGTTGAACGTTACGCAAATTAAAAAATCCCTGTTTAAACAGGCCACAATCTTTCAAACAGGTGGATTTCGGCCAACAGAGGAAATAGGGGAAAGCTGGATTGGCAAGGTTTTATGGGGAAAAGAAGGGGAGACGATACCTTCAAATTTTGATCCTGTTTGCACAATGTTTCTGTACAATTTACCCCATGTACCGAAAGAATTAACAAGTTATCAGTTAGTAACGATTTATATGGATTTTGATGTATTTAATCATCTAAATGTGGATGATTTATCTCCTTTTTTCAAGATAAATTGTTATAAGGAACTGGATGAATTACAAAAGTTAAATAAACAATCTAAGATGATAAAAGCTTTTCCATTAACACCTTTATTAGTTTATAATGACTCACCTTCTTGGGAGGATTCTGATAGCATTGCTCCTGAAATAGAAAATGAAATACTACGGCTTGAATCAGAGGAAGGGATTGAGTATTACGAAGATATTGTAGAAAAAATCTATCCCACCCATAAAGTTGGAGGGTATCCTTCTTTTACTCAAGGTGGAATCTCTTTTGGGGAAAGTTACCCATTTGTCTTTCAGTTAAGCTCTGATGAAAAGGCTCTTTTCAACATTGTGGATAGTGGCAGCTTTTATTTTTTCTTCAATCAAGAAAAACAGGATTGGATGGTGTATTGCGATTTCTATTAATGTTTATTGTTGAGGAAGAAACAATGGAAGTTGAACAAGCATATAGAGTTTGCAAGGATATCCGAGATAGCCCACACAATATGGAGGTATCAATGAATAGTCGATTCAACGATACAGGAGCAACAATATATAACTTCTTTCAAGACTACGACAAGCTATTGGAATGTACCGAATGTCAAAGAATGATTGTATTGAAACATAATAGTTGTACCATCTCCTGCCACGATTGCGGATACATAAAAGATATCAGGCGTCTGGAGAACGGTATGGAATCTTGGCGACGAAATGAAGGGATCTGCTATGATCACAAGCTCTGGTTGAGAACCTCTTGTTGCGGTAGAGAGTTATGGGCCTTTAATAAGGAACATTTACTATTTTTGGAGAGTTACATCACATCGAAAATAAGAAGCAGAATACCGAATAGTAACCAAAAGTTTAGCGAGTCGACTTCCGAGGTGGATAAAGGATGCGAGTAATAAAAATGAATTGGTAAAAGCGATAGAGAGATTAAAAAAGAAATTACAATAAATATTCACCAAAGAACTCGGAGGAGCCCATGAATATATCTACAACTCAAAAAAGGTTAGAAGATTTGAGTGACCTTACATATGAAGTTCATATTGGTAAATCAAGCGAAGTAAATTTTTGCGACATCATGATACTAAAGTTTATTGGAGAGTATGGATTTGGTTCACGAGGTAATTCAGATGCGCGTTTTATGAGAGCCATTGGTGAAGCCGTTTTAGAAGCCTGGAATCCGCGTGGATTAATTATCGATTTAAGTGAATTGTCCTATGAGTGGGGAGATCAATTGGAAGATGTATTCTATATTGGCAGCTACAAGTACAGAGATAGGCCATTTCCCGTTGCCATACTTGTCGGGGAGAATTCTGAGGAAGCGGTCAGAACCCTGATTGTTGGGCCATGGGGGACGAAAAAAATAGATGAAATTGATTGGGTCTTCAAGGATGTCTCAAGTGCTTGGGCTTTCATTGAAGCGAAATTAAAGGAGTATCATTCAAAAAAAATGTTATAAAACATTAGCAAGCTTTACTCCTTATCCTTGAAAATTGGAGGTGAATATCTTGATCACGGGAATTGCAATCTATGGTACAGAGATGATTAGCGCGACCGACTCTTTGGACATAGGATTGTCTTTTTTTGAGGCGATCGGTGCCAGTGCGAACGCCGCAGCATATTACAAATTATTAAGCAATGGAGATCATGCAGGGGATCATCAGCTGTTCGACAT
Organism: Lederbergia sp. B243.17; assembly: GCF_057657925.1. Classification (NCBI taxonomy): domain Bacteria; kingdom Bacillati; phylum Bacillota; class Bacilli; order Caryophanales; family Bacillaceae; genus Lederbergia; species Lederbergia sp. B243.17. Next base: position 32,739 of record NZ_JBWBKF010000029.1, on the reverse strand, counting down.
TTCTCTCGATCATTTACAAGAGAATGTGTCAAACGGAGCTTGTGATGCGTTCTGGCTATATCATGAGCGAGAGGGTTCGACACCTTGGTATGCGGCATTCAGCCGAGAAACCGCGGATTACGGAAGCTTTCCTCATTTCACAGCGTGCTGCGAATGCTCACTTGGAGAAGTGTATGCCCCTTTGACAGCGTGGCTTACAGACGCAGCAAAGCGATTTCCCCGCTTTTCCTATGGAATTATCTATTCCGCAGATAAAATGACTCGTGCCTATCAATATGCGGCAGGAATTAATGGGGCAACTTTATTTCCATATGAGAACGGTTTTGCATTTAACAAAGAGACACCCGGATTGTATAAGGGCAAGGGACGGTACTCGGGGGAAAAGCTCCGGATGGTTTACCCCTGTAACTTGGTGAACAGTCAGCATTTGCGGCTCGGAATCGATGGAGTAAAGCTGGGAGAATGGATTGGCAGGAGCAAAGAACACGGCAAGTTAACGAATCTCGGGGAGGGGCTCTGGCTATGGGAAGTGGAGCCGGCACATCTCGATCAGGTCAATCAAGCTTGTGGAGAAGCGGGACATCTGCTGGGCTGTAGACCATTGCTTTCCGAGAAGCCGAGACGAAGGCTGCCTTGACAATGTTGCGGTCAATACATAATCCGAAATCTATTTTACTTAAATAAATCAATTATCGAACTGGGGTTTTCAAAATGGTACCAAATCAAAACAAATTGAAAGTCATTGAAGCCATTACTGAACGAAATTTGGTTTCTATCATGAATGATACAAAGTGGCGAGAACTCCAAGATGCTGTTCTAAATACGCTGTCATTTCCGCCTCCATACCAAATCAAGTATGTTTTAGAGGATAGAATACAACCAGAAGAATTTGAAACGGATGTTTGGTATTGGGGGGATTGGATAGAGGGCATTGTACCATTTTACAGAGTTGAGTGGATTAGAGTAAGGCCACGCTATTTGAAACATCGGGGCCAGCTGATATCACCCGAAGTAATTGATATTACAAATGACTTCGTTAGTATATTAAAGGAATTATCCATTCCATATCGACTCGATAACGATACCTATTACATTTACGGTTACATATACGATACAAGCCTATTAACATTTGAAAATGAAAGGAATTTATAAAGTCTATTAAAGAGATGCTGTATACCATTTTCGTTAATATAGCACCGTACCAGTTCCTGCCGGGTCACAACAATTTGGAGGTATAAATAAAGATGCAAAAAGTCAGAAGAAAAAAAGAAGTTGAAGGCACCACTATGCCGGGCATCATTCATAATGGGGGCCAATATTTCTTTATCAATCTCGATATTTATGAAGATGGTATGGCGAATTGTTGGGAGCTTGTAGATTTAAAAGGGCTTAAAGAAAAAATAGACGTAGGCTGGTTAACGCCGATTGTGCCTTTGGATAAAACGCTTTCCATCCATGGATTAGGCGCATATAAGATCGAATCGGCGAATTGGCTGTACGATCAGGATACATATTATGAAAATGTGGTAAATAAAGTAAAACAACTCAATCCGGAGTTCGAAAATATTTTTACCATAACTAAGACTCAAAAAGAGGTAAATGAAAGAAGAAAGATTGTCCATTCACCGACAGCTGTTGATTTCCATGTGGTGCGAGAAATGTTCTATGAGACAGTTGAAGGTAAAGGCTTTTTTATTTTTATGAGAGAAAATGAAAAAAATTATCTGGTTAATATGGTCGTATACGAAAATGGTCTTGTTGGAATATATAATTCAGACTTCGAAAAGTACTTTCAAATTGATGAAGTTGCCACGTTGTTTGAGAAGAGAATATTATTTACAGAATTCACTCAGACCTTAGAGGTTACGATCGCAGGATTAGGTGAAGTGTCTTTATCAGCAGTGTTGTATGCGGCAGGCAAAGAAGAAAAACAAAAAGAACTGTTCGATGCGTTCAATAAACTAAGAGGAGAGAAAACAACATTAGAAATCTGCAGAGAAGCGTACTATCATTATCTAGCCGATCCAAGTGATTTCAATCGAGCCAATTTAAAAGAAAAATACGAGCTTGTTCCTGAGCATGAACGGATGTATTTAGGGGATATGGATTCGAAAGACTGGGATTACCAACGGATTATTTATAATCCAAGTGAGAAACGAGAAGTATAACTACTTCTAAAAGGCACAAATTGAAAGAGTGAATGAAATGAATAAAGAAGAAAAAATTTTAGATGAATACGGATTAGAGCCTGACAGTAAACATAGGACGGAATTAAGAGGTTTGTTGAAGGATGAAATTGATAATGAAGATGCCGAGGACAATGAATACCTTAAAACCCTTTGTATCATGTTGTTTTCTATTGGGGAAGTTGAAGACAGTTTAATTATCTGGGAAGCAAAGCAAAAAAACTTTGATACAAGCTGCTATATTGATGTTCAGCTCTTATGCGGCGCAGGATTTGATAATACAATCGATTATCTAATGACCATAGCAAGTAAAGAAGCGGATCAGGAAATGAATTATCTAAAGAAACGTAAAGATACTGATTTTGCTGGCTTCTCGAAGATTGAAATGATGAATAACTATAAACACTATTACGGAATATAAATATATGGGATTTGCTAATACATACAATCTCGCAACGAGGAGAAATAGATCTGAGAGATACGTGTACGGAAGGATGCTATAAAGATTATCTTAGAAAATGATATTACAACTTGGTCCGAAGAGTATATACCGGATCTTAAGAAAATGTATGAAGTCATTAACCGTCCTGTCATCTGCAGCGGTTATTTGGGGAAAGAGTATTTGGATACTGCACTGCTTCGTGATATGTAAGCATTCGGGAACCAGCAGCCCGTCTGCAGTTTGGGCTGTCGATTTTTTGCACTATCGAGATACCCTATTAATATCCATCACTGCCATTAAAATCAGCCAGGCTTGATGGCCTGGCTGCAGCTGACTAGTTTCTCTGTTCAAGATATCAAATCATTGAAGTTCATCTGAGTATCATCAACCATCATTTAACTGCTGCAGCCGCTGCCGCAACTGGAACAGCTTGATCCTCCTGAGTCTCCGCCAGAATCACAGGAAGAACTGCTGCATGAAAATCCAGAACAGGTAGCTCCGCCGCCGGCAGCGGATATCTTATAATATTCATTAGGAATTACATCAGCAATTTGATCTTGGAACATGTCAGAATCCGGATCACTCAATGAATAAAAGACGGCTGCACCAGCGGCTAAATAAAACAATTGCGATTCAGGTGTTGATGATGGTATGGGATTTGGTTCATTGTCTTCTTTCATCATTTGTTCGGATGCTAAAATTTCATTTTTAAGTTTCTGAATCAAATCCTTCTTAAGAGTAAGCTCCTCATTGTTATTCCGAAAATACTTCTGCAACAGTTCTTCTTCTGATAGGTTTCGGAAATCATCCATTATCTCATGTCCAATTGGATTTTTCAGAAATCCTCCCCAAATGGTCCTGCTATTAGGGGTAGATTCAAATAAGCTTAAATAAACCCAATCAAAAAATCCTCTTTCACCAGGAATAGGGGTTACATCCATATTTGGCGCATGGTGCAGTAGTTCTCCATAAAAGTCTTTGGAAAATTTATCGTAGTCTCTCGTAAACATAAGCATCTCATGCCAAATGTCATCCACAATTGGGCTGAACATTGGCACTGATTTCAGTAAACGATTCATAATAAAGTATCGTTTTAATTCAAAGAAAACCCATTCAAACTCATACTCTTTTACCTTTGGATTTTCTTGCATGAAGCGGTTTTTCACATCAGAAGCATAGGAATTCGTTAAAGCATTTCCTAAGTGTTGGACGGGTAGCTGTAAACCATCCATCTGTATGCCAAGGTTTTCTGGAATAGGCAGTTCTTCAATTCGTAATTTAAATCTTTTTCTAGAGGCCGCAATCATTCGAATAGCGAAAGCTGAAATAATAATGATAATAGCTGTAATAAAGATATTCATCGCTTTCCCTCCTTCTATATTATAGGTATACGTTTTTTGCCAAGAAACGTTTCAAAGTTTTTGTGTGTTTCAATTACGCACACTTTCTGGTTCAATAATATCATTGATGCTGAAGGTATCTGCTATCTATTCATATGCAACGTAATACGAGTGAAGGTGAATAACGAGCATGTTTTAAATCGCAGCTTGTCAAAGGGGGAGTACGCTTGAATTGGAAGGAAGTCAGCAAGACAGATGATCTGGCAATTGTACAGAAGGCAGCAGAGGAATTGGATGTGAATGAACGGGACGAGCGGGGGAGAACGCCGCTCATGCTTTTCCTGACCAATCGCATGCCTGTTCAGGCAATCGAGATATTGATCGAGCATGGAGCAGATCTTGAGGCGCAGGATAAACTTGGTGATACACCGCTAAAGAAAGCTGTGAAGTTTAAGCAAATAGAAGCCTTGTCAAAGCTCATCGAAGCAGGGGCCAAACTGGACTCACCACTGGGCATACTAGCTACAGCCTGGAATGCTGCCCGTATGGATAAAAAGCTCGCTGACCTTCTGATCGGAACCACAGGAGCCGTTCGCCTTTCTTTGACAAAGGAAGAACAAAAGCTTGTTGATGAGGTTCTGTATGAAGAATCGCAGGACAAGATGTGCGAAACGCTAGAACGGATCAACTCGCAGGAAATTTTACATGCCATTGTGAACGGATACAACTGGGATGACGGCCCAGAGCCGATGCTGTCCGTTTTTCATAATCCAGCCACTCCGGAAATTACCCTTCTCGACATGTATGAATTGTTGGAGGGGGAGTACTGGATGAATAGGGATGATTTGGATACGGAAGAGGAGAAGCGCTTTAAAGAACTTGCGGTTGCACTGAATGAGAGATTGGAGCAGAACTCCCGCTGAATAGTAGAAGAGCCCGCTATGAAAATTCCGGTTACCGGGAAAAGTTAAAATAATTGACTGAAGAAGTAAATTAAAATGAGTACGAAAATAACGGCTGGGAGTGACGAAGTTGTTTGGTTTTTTTCGTAAAGAAAGATCTGCTGCAATTGATATTGACAGCTTTAATAAAATGCTGATAGCAGTTTTAGAAAAACTGCCAGGTGAATATTCGGTTTATCTAAAACAAATAAAGGAAGGGATCTTGAAAGATGTTTTTCCTGTAACCGGATATTCAGATCATTATTTTGGTGTTTCCTATCAAAGGGAAGTCATAAGAAAGTATGAAAAAAAAGGTGAGAAAGATTATTCTATCACTGATGTTAAAATATTTAATGAAAAGATAGGCAAAGATGTCCAACTTGAGGTTTTTTTTAACTGCGGAGTAATTGCAGGTGTTTCCTCCGATGTTGAATTGATTCTATCTGATTTAGATCTTAATAGAATCAACATTGACTTTATGAAAGTGAAAGAAAAGCCTTTGGATGCAACCGTGAAGAGGGGATTGTTATCTATGGGAATCCAAAGCTTTAATGAGAGTGAAGTATTTGAAGTTGAAGTAGAAGACCGTAGAATGTTGCACGTAAGAGAATTATCTGATGGTGATTTCTTGGCTATTGAAGATGGTGATTTCTATTTGATCAGTGTTTCCCTTAAAGAGGTAGTAAAGATTTCATCTGCACATTACGAAACGATTAAGATGAAGTTATTTGATCTTACTGAGGACGATATTTATTCCTTTATCCAAGAGTAGGAAATTAACAACTTGGATTTTTATTGCTTATCTCCTTCAGATTACATAATAATATGTAGTAAATGTAAAACGGAGCCAATGCAGGCTCCGTTTGTTGTTAAACATCTGTAGATGGAATTGTTTTGTATTTTTCTACTCAGCAACTAAACAGCCATAAACCTGACCTGGATTAGGCTTCTTTTAATTCCTTAATCACTGCCTCAGCATATGAATCGGTAAACCGGATCATCCCATGATCTTGTAAGATCCGCCCTTCTTTCATGCGGGCATCAAGCCAATCTGTAATGAAGGCCGGAGCATATCCCTGTTGGCCGAATTCACCGCCAAAGGCGATTATGTTCTGGTAGGCTGCCAAATATTGATCGCGGCTGGTGTTTGGATAGGATTTCGTATACAACCAAAACTGCACATCATACATGAGATAGGATAATTCATCCGCATGAAACGAAAAATAGCCTTTCGCTTCGACAATCCGTGTACAGATGCTGCGGATTTTCTGTTCAACCTGGTCCATTTCGGTTACCCGCGAGCACAGCTCCTCAAGCAGCGGAGAAAATTTGCCGTGCGCCACTTTATCCAGGGCTTCTTCTTTGTCTTCCTCAGAAGTATCATATTCTTCATCGTTCACCAGGCCCTTGATAAACTCCTCAAAATTATCGGCAAGGAAGGTAATTTCATAATCATCTTCTTGATCGACATGGATAACCTCAGGTTCACCATCTTTACCGCATGCTCGATAGTCCAACATGACGACATCATGGCCGGCTGAGGGACAATCACAGATCACTACGCCGATATCAGGATATCCCCATTCTTCAATCATAAATTGGCTGCCCATGTCCCCACATAAGGCGTAGCTTTTCTCCCGGCCAATTCCACTGATTCCTGTAATCGCAATATGATCCTCCGCCCAGGAAGTCGGTTCCTCTGTCGGGAAGTTGGTGTTTTTCGGTATCCCGCCATTCTGATGCTTCATCAGCTGAATATAAGAGGAGGGAAGCTTGTACCCAAGCTCTTTCTCGATTGAATCAATCAGTTCATCCGTAGGCGGCTCAGATTGATAATCTTCTCTTGCATACTCGCTATCCTCCCAGAAATCAGCTAAAAACGCTTCTGAAAATGCAACCTTCTCTAATGCCGGACCACTGCGTTCAAAGGAAGCTTTTTTCTTGGCAAGACGGAGTTCTTCTTTTTTCTGTTTCTCCGCTTTTCGAATGCTTTGTCTTAAAAAGTACTCCGTGCTTTGATCACCAGGCACTAATTAATCCGACCTGCTGAAAGCTTGAGCTGCTTCCTCATAGCGCTTTAAATAATAAAGAGCAAAACCTACCCGATAATGCCAGAGAGGATCCTGCTTGCCAGCCTCAGAAATTTTATCAAAATGAGAGAGCCCTTCTTCGTAAAGCCCCAAATTGTTATAGGCTCTGGCCAAATGGGTGATTGATTCATAGTCCTGGTCTTCATCAGGAATTGTTAAAAGCGAATCGACAATTCGCTGATGTTCGTCTGCTTCATACCACTCGTTCAATTGATCAATAAGCCTTTGTTCCATGTCTGCCTCCCAATAATTATTTAAAAATTACTTCATATGTATCTGGTAGTCTCTGCCTTTAAAATAGTAACATCAAGATATGAAGGATACTAGAACTTTCCCACATGCTCCCATTAAGCGGAATTTACATTTTGATCAATTGATACAGGCCGGTTAATGACAAAGAATTGTTCCATCCCTGATAAGTCACCAGGAATGTATCGGTGAGAGAGGAGTAATACATGTCGATCTTACTAAAAGCATCATTCGTTTATGTTGGTATTGAGGATGAGACAGTATTAATTGGATTTGCTGATGATGAATTTCAGACCAAGGAATATGTGTTATTTCAAAAGTCATTATGGATTGAAGATATACCCGTTCTAAATAAGGTTCAAATTACCCTTAATAGTGAAGATAGATCTGCATACGGGGGGATAGTAAAGATCATACTTAGTCGAAAATTAACGTCAATCTATTTATCTGAAGAGACCGCAATATCACTAGGGGTAAAGGATTCAATAGACATTGAGTTCGAATTAGATGATGAAAGATATAATGAGTTAATAAGCCAGTTTGAAAAGCTGAATGCAGATCAAGAAATTGTAATTGAGCTTCGGTAGAGCTGAGCCCCTGGTCCGTAGTTATGAAAACAGTACAAAGCCGCTGATTAGGATCAGTGGCTTTTTTTATTTCTTTCATTTTTTAGTATAATGAATAGATTGCGAGAGCGAGGAATGCATATCTTGTGATTATATTTACAATTTAGAACATGACAAAAAAGACTTTGCTGAACTCTAAAATAACATCAGTACAATTGAGTCTAGTTTATTTTGTACGATACGAGTTGGAGGGGAAATTATGACGGAAGAAGTAAACACGACTGGATGGGATGCAATTGAAGAAGCAGTAACGAAGCTTTACGGGGAACAGGAACCGAAGCATTATGGCACTGCGATTCCTTATATGCTTGGCGGGCAGGACCCATTGGATGGTCTTAGCGCATATAAAGCGGAAACGCCTTCTCCGCACTGGCATATTGTAACGTTTGGGTTCTCCGAGCTTTATGAGAAGGAATTGGAAGACCTTGATCATAGCGGCTATGGATTTGAACTTACTTTTCGGGTGGCCCGCAGCAAGGATGAGGAGGAGCCTCCAGCTTGGGCGTTGAACCTGCTTCAAAACATGGGGCGCTATGTGTTTAACAGCGGTAATATATTCGCTTCAGGTGATTATTTGGATGCAAATGGACCGATCTGCTTGGGAGCCGATACAGAGCTAACCGCCCTCGCCTTTATCCACGATCCGGAACTAGATACGCTGCAAACGCCTAACGGGCGCGTTGAATTTCTTCAAATGGTTGGAATTACTGAGGATGAGCTTGAAGCTATGAAAATATGGAATACAAAAGGTTTACTTGAAGCTGGAAAAGCAGAAATTCCGGGTTATATTACAGATTTATCCCGAAATTCTATGCTGCGAGTCCCTGCTATTCAAGAAAGTGTTCAGATCGGAATAGATCGTGACGGTTCGAGCACCGGATTTTTATTTGTGGATCAACTGAAATGGGAATCTGGTAAGACTGGTTTGTTCAAAAAGAAGCCGGCTGTCCTCACACTGGGAGCAAAACAAGCTGATACAGTCGGAAAGCTGCTGCGCGCCCGGCTGCTTAAGGGGAAAAATTTAACGTTAGCAAATAGAGAGATAAGCGTATCATTAGAGCCCGCTGCAACGACTGGAATTGAAGCAGATGAGCATACGGTCGTTTTAAAACTTGATGAAGCGGTTGTCAGTGAGCTCATGCACAAACTTCTCCCGGAAGAAGGAGAAATTCGTTTGTCTTCTTATAAAGACTTGATCATACAGGTCGTTAAAACGTACATCAAAGACCAGGATGGAAATGTGGTATCCACCATTGGGTAAACGAGATCTTTACCTAACAGATAAATTTCCGAATGGGATGTAACGGGAGGACAACGGAATGAGAAAAAAGCGAGCGATACCTCTCGTCAATTTGGTATTTTTGATTCCAGTACTATATTTGAGTTTTTCTATGTGGAAAGATTATTTGAGATATGTTGATGTCTCCACACCATCCTTGGAGAGCGCTTATATGCTGGATCAGGGAAAGAAGTTGGTCGGCTTTGCAAACGATGACCGATTTGGTGAACAATACGACGTTTATCTTTTTGATACCGATAAGGAAACGATCATTAACAAGACCACTGTACATACTGATTTCCAAGGGGGACTGGGGCCGGCGACTTATCAAAAGGATGGAATCATCTTCCCAACCTACGACGATTCACGTGGGCTGCAAGTAAACTACTTCCACGCAACAGGTGAGGTCGAAGAGTTAGCGCAGGCAACGATAGACATCCCATCCTCATGGCGTTCTAATGTGTATTCCTGGCGAGGCAGACTCATTGCAGCTTGGGAATCGCCACATGCGTTTTTTGTTGCGCAAGTAAAAGATGGAAAGCTGGAAGAAGTGAATTTGGGCGAAGAGGGTCTGCTTCCGGCCAGGCCTGTCCGAATCGATGAAGTGCATGGGAGTTTTGAGAACGACCAGGCAGTCCCATTATTTTCGGTAAGTTTGCAAAACGGTCGAACTGCGTTAGTCAGCGGGATACTAGACAAAAATGGCGATGTATCCATACTGATTCAAAACGAGGATGAAGGGACGTTCGCTGCACAGGATCGGGCTGGCGCTCAGTTCGCAGACAACTTCGGTTTCAATAATCGTAAGCTGGTGCGTGAAAATGGGAACTACCCTGAAGAAGCATCATTTTATGACGCGAACGAGAACCATTGGGGGACAGCGGTTCCTACACCAAAGCCGGTATATCAAGCCCGTGTATTCTTATTGAATGACGAGGAAGTTCTGATCGCCGGTTCTACGGCAGAAGATGAAGTAAAAGGATCGGTGATTGGATATGTATTCAATGAGAAATCCGGAGAATTTCAAGATGCCACGGTTTTTTTGAAGAAACTGAATTACGAGAATCTGAAAAATAGCGAGACTCAGTTTTACAAACAATTGGGCAGTAACGACCTTTACTATCGCGGAGGGGATCTGGCGTCGGGTTTTATGGATCTGAACAACCAGGAGGCTCAACTGATTTCGAGCGATCAGGTCGAAGGATGGATGCTCAAAGAAGAAGAAAACAAAGTCTCCCTTCAAAGTTTCTGGAATTATGTAAAACAAGGTGGAGCGATCGTCATTAACTGGGTGGCTTGGGTCTTTATCGTTCTAGTGTTATTCCTGGGCGCCGCAATCGCCCCTGGCATGTTAGCAAGATCAAGCATGAAAAAAGTGCGAGATGGCGAGCATATTCAAGGCCGGATTATCGATATGGAAGAAACGGGTACCTATGTGAATGAACGTCCGCAAGTCCGGTTTACCGTTCAATTCGAGGATGAAGGCCAAGTGAAAGAGGTTGAGATCAAGAAGATCATCTCCTATTTGAATCCTATACAAATTGGCGATACCGTACTGATCAGTTACAACCGTAAGAAACACAAGGCAGTGTTCATCACAGAAGAGGATCTAAAAACTGTGGCGCAGGATGCTGCACCGGTTCATATTAAAGATGCGGTCCTCACCAGTATCGAATGGTATGGAAATGTAAACCGGGGACAAGCCCTTCAGCTTCGCTTCACAGCCGAAGGACGTGATTATAGGATCCCTGTCGTTCAGCCTGTTGGATTTGAATATCGTACTGGTGAACGAGCGGACCTTATTCTGATTCAAGGAATGCCTAGAATTTTCAGGTACGGTTATAAAAGCACAGTCAAGGCATCAGACCAACTCTCCTTGCAGGGTGAAGTGATCGATGTAGAGAAAATGCTGGTCAAGATTGAAAATAAGCAGCTTATTCTTATGGAAGTCATGATTACGAGCGGGACAGACAGAATTCGTAAGGTCAATAGCATCTTTGCGCCAGAAAATCTGTCTGTTCAAGTGGGCACAGTCATTCCAGTCAGCATGGAGATAGACGATTTACAGAAGGAAGCCCGATTACTCCAAGGCAAGCAGGGGGCGGCTAAAGTGCTCTCCGTACATTTTGACGGGACAAGGGGAGAACGCCCATTTGCCAATATTATTGTAGAAAAGGATGGCAGTACCTACCATATTACACAGACGATTGAACCCGTATATGGTGTAGTCGTTGGAGATGAGTTGTGGATCGCTTACGATGAAGGTACGAAAGAAGCCATGATTATTCATTATTCTAAAGGATAACTTGAAGAAAGAGCTTGAATAAGTCAAATAGGCCTGTCGTTCAATAAAAGATTATCTGAAAGGGTAGAATAAGCGAAGATAACGCAGGTGTTGAATTGGTACCGCACATCGATTTTTACATACCGAGAGAAGAGGAGCTGTCCAAAGGACAGCTCCTTTTTTTATCGATGACCCCACCGAATGTCTTGCTATCACTTTATGCCAAGTGTATGCGGACCCCTTGTTCCTCCCAGAGATGTAAATCTAAATCTTTAGCTTCTATTCCCGTAATAATATCGTCGATCTGTTTAATGCCGGCTACCTTATGCAGAGAGACGCTGCCAATCTTTGTGTGATCTGCAACGACAATAACTTGTTTAGCAGCGCGGATCATCCCCCGTTTAGCAGAAACAAGAAACTCATCAAAATGTGTCAGACCTTTTTGGGGGTGGAGGGCTGGTGTCCCTAAAAATGCCTTGTGAACATGAATGGTCCCTAGAACTTCATCGGTAATCATCCCATTTAACATAAAGCTATCGGGAAATAAGATTCCTCCAGTGACAATCACTTTGATTGATTTTGCAGATCGAAGAATCGCCGCGATGTTTATATCATTTGTTATGACAGTTATATTTTTTTTATGAATGATGGCATTGGCAATATGAAGGGTCGTTGTCCCTGAATCTAAAATGATGTTTTCTCCATCCTTTATCAGCTCAGCTGCCTGCTTGCCTATCCGCGATTTTTCCTCGTATTGGACGGCAGTACGTTCCTGAAAAGAGGGCTCAGAATGTACTTCCTCATCGATCATGACGCCTCCATGTGTTCTAATGAGAAACTTCTTTTTCACTAATAAACGAATATCACGCCTAATTGTTGCTTCGTGTACGTTAAAATGGCTCGCTAAGTCTGAAATGGAGGTAGCGGTGTTATTTCTAACATACTTTAATATTTGTTGTTGTCTTTCCAACGGTAACATTGAATGCACCTCTCAAATGAATAGAATAAAAGCTCTTTATTCTATTATGCCCTTTATTTTGCTTGTATTTGTTCACTTGTGCTCAATTATAACAAGAACTTTACATGAAAGTAATCAAAAATACAATCATTGTTTATAAACCGAATGTAAAGTAATACATGAATCTAGCGTTTTGTTCATTATCAATAAAAGTGAATGAATATGAAAAATTACCTATGCGTTATTTGAGTATTTTTAAATAAAATGTTCATTTGTGTTCAAATGGGCATTGACAAACATTCCGTTTCTTTGTATCTTTTAATTAAATATTCAAAAATCATATACTTATTTGAATGTTCAAATGTATTGCTGGAAGGAGCTCGATAATGTGTTAGAAGTGAGTGATCATATTGTATCAACGGTTTATCGATTGATAGGTCCTGGCGTTTTTGAAGAAGTAAACATGTCCCATCCCATACAAGACTGGGAAGTAGTCGTTGAACCGATTTTGGGGAGTATCTGTCACGCAGACCTTCGTTACTTTTCCGGCGATAGAAGGCCGGAAGCATTAAAAGAAAAGCTTCCAATGGCTTTGATTCATGAAGGAATCGGAAAAGTAGTGAAAAGCAAGTCAGAGCGACTGCCTGTAGGAACCAGGGTTGTAATTGTTCCAAACATTCCCGGCTATAGTCTGGAAGGAAAGGAAGCAGATACTTGCTGCCCAATATGTCAAAAAGAAAATGGCCCTAATTATTGTGCACATAGGATCTTTTTGGGAAGCGGATATGATGGGTTAACCCAAAGCAGGATTGTCATGCCTTCTGCTTGTGTGATTCCCATACCAAAAGAAGTTCCTGATGAAATCGCCGTTTTAGCAGAATTATGTACAGTATCCTATCAAGCACTTCTTTCGATTAAGGATAAGTTACAAAACGCAGCGGTTGCTGTTTTTGGAGACGGACCGGTTGGTTATATCACAGCTACGATGCTGAAGTACATATATGGTTTGGACGAAGATAGACTGACTGTTTTTGGGGCAGACCCCGAGAAGCTGAAACACTTTGAGTTTGCCAAATGCTTCAATGTCCTACGTTATAATTTCGCGGAAGGAAATCGTTATGATATTGCCATTGACTGTACAGGAGGGAAATTCTCAGAAAGTGCAATCAATCAAGCGATCGACATATTAAATCCGTTGAGTGAAATCCTTTTAATGGGTGTTTCAGAGGAAAAGGTTCCAATTAACACGAGGGATGTTCTGGAAAAGGGAATTTCATTGAAAGGAAGCAGCAGAAGTTCAGTTCAGGATTATCCGCCTGTTTTAGAAGCGATGAAAAATCCTTCCTACCAAAAGGTATTAAGCGAATTGCTTCCAAATAAGAAAACAGCGATCAGGTCGGTAGATGACTTAAAAAATGTGATGGACTATGCACATAAAAAACGCGGGTGGGAAAAAATCTTATTGGAGTTTCACTGGTAATGCAATCAAAAGAATGATGTAAGGAGGTATATGAATTGGCGTCAATCGAATTTAATCAAGTTACGAAAACATTTAACCAACATGTCGTTATCGAAAATTTAAATTTAAGGATTAAAGATGGATCTTTTACTGTGTTAGTAGGGCCCTCCGGTTGTGGAAAAACAACGCTTCTTCGAATGATAGCAGGAATTGGCCCTCAAACCTCTGGACAAGTCATTATCGGTGAAAAAGACGTGACCAATATTCCGCCAGGCCAGCGTGGCGTCTCCATGGTGTTTCAAAATTACGCACTTTATCCGACGATGACGGTCAAGGAAAACATTGAATTTGGACTGGTCAATAACAAAGTCAAAAAAGAAGAAAGGAAGCAACTGGTAGATAGTATCAGTAAAAGTGTCGGTCTCTTTGAATACCTTGATCGCATGCCGTCAACCTTATCTGGAGGCCAAAGACAGCGTGTTGCATTGGCACGCGCCATGGTGAAAAATCCATCCGTCTTTTTAATGGATGAACCATTATCAAATTTGGATGCTAAATTAAGGGCGCAGATGAGAATTGATCTGATCGAATTACACAGGAAATTGGGGACGACCTTTGTATATGTAACGCATGATCAAGTGGAAGCAATGTCGATGGCAGACACAATCGTTTTAATGAATAGAGGAGTGATACAGCAAGAGGCAGCTCCGGAAGTGATGTATCGTGATCCGAACAATCTATTTGTTGCCCAATTTATCGGGGTGCCGCCTATGAATATCGCGGATTTGGGTGTCGATGAAGTTAAATTCGGTTTTCGTCCAGAGAAAATCGTATTGTCTACTTCTCCGATTGAATCCTGCTTCTCGATCAAAGGGAAAGTCGTTACACGTGAAATGTTAGGTTCAGAAACCATATATCAGATCAGATATAATGATGCCTCTTTTATGGCTAAAAGTACCGAAGATAAATACCAGGTCGATCAAGACATTAACGTTGGGGTCCATGAAGAAAATATATTTTTCTTCGGAAAAAACGAAGAGCGGATTAGATCAGACCACTCAAACTTCCAAAGCTATTTGAAAAAGTTAAGGGAGTTTTAGGAAATGAATAAACAAAAGGTTTGGGAGAAACTACGTCCGTATGTGATGATTGGGCCTGCGATGATCGGGATATTCATTTTCGTTATTTATCCGATTTTGAATTTAATCTACTTGAGTTTTTTTAAGTACAACTTGATGAACCCGGCAAAAAGCAAATTTGTAATGTTCGATAATTATATTCAAATCCTTTCGCGAAGTGATTTTTACAAATCTCTAAGCAACACGTCTTTATACACTTTAGGTGTTGTCGCATTAACCATGACCATCTCGATCCTGATGGCATTATGGCTTAGTAAACAAACGAAACTTAATTTTATTATCCAAGCTGGGTTGTTTACACCGCATATTGTTTCCATTGTTTCGATTGCGCTCATCTGGTTATGGCTGATGGAGCCGAATTTAGGATTTCTCAATTATGTTTTGAAAACCTTGGGCTTACCAACTTCCCAATGGCTGCAAAGCTCTAAAACAGCGCTGATTTCCATCATTATTGTCTCCGTGTGGCAGGCAATTGGATATTACACGATTATTATCGTCGCAGCGTTGCAAGGAGTGTCACCTAGCATTTATGAAGCAGCTGCATTGGATAACGCGAGAAAATCCAAGGTATTTTATAAGCTGACTTTACCATTAATTTCACCGCAGCTCTTTTTCATCTTGGTTATTATGACGATTGGAACATTTAAAGTATTCGATACCGTCCGGATCATGACGGGCGGGGGACCAAATAATGCAACCAATACGCTAGTTTACTACATCTATCAATACCGAACTACAAATATTGGGTATGCTTCTGCCACCGGTGTCATTTTAATGTTAATTATTGGCCTATTAACATTCGTTTATTTCCGGCTGCTGTCTAAAAAGATTTTCTATCAATGAGGCCAACATGCACTAGAAGGGGGGAGTATGCTTGAATTCAGGATTCTTTCGGCGGTTCGGGGGATCATTAAACATTCTTTTAAAGATCATGGTAGTCATGATTTTTATATTTCCATTTGCTTGGATGGTTTCGACATCACTGCAAACCTTCCAGGAAACGATGACATTCCCGCCAACGATGATGCCTAAAATACCGCAATGGATTAACTTTGTGGATGCGATGCGAGCAGGGCCGTTTTTAACCTATGCCAAGAACTCAATCATCATTACGACATCCATCATCGTCATTCAGTTGATCATCATGATTCCGGCTGCCTATGCGTTTGCCAGATACAATTTTTTCGGGAAGAATGTATTATTCGCTCTCGTATTGCTTGCCTTTATGATACCGGGACAAGTAACTTTTATTCCTGTGTATTTAATGATGGCGGACTGGGGGCTTATAAAGACATTATTGCCGCAAATACTTCCTTTCATGACTAATGCTTTCGGAATATTTTTACTACGGCAGTATTTTATGCAAATCCCAGATGAAATAATTGAAGCAGCGCGTCTCGATAATGCCAATGAGTTTAAAATCATGTGGAAAATCATGACTCCCATGTCAAAACCGGCGCTTGCAACCATTGCGTTATTTAGTTTTGTCAGTCATTGGAATGATTATTTCTGGCCGCTTGTCATGACGGATTCTACTGAAGTTCGCCCTTTAACATTAGGAATTTCCATGCTTAGGCAAACAGAAGGAATAAGTAATTGGCATATTATCATGGCGGGTAATGTAGTGCTCGTCATACCGATTCTACTTATTTATGTATTTTGCGCCAGGTATATTGTTAAAGCGTTTGTTTATTCAGGAATTAAATAATTCCTTAATAAAATACAATTTTTGGAGGGGAAGTAATGAAAAAAAACATTTTTACGGCAGTGATTATTGCCATGATTTCAGTACTGCTAATTGCATGCAGCGCTGACGGGACCTCTACAGAAGCTGATGGCAAGAAGGGTAGCAATGGAGAGAAAAAGAGTGGGGAGAAAACGACGCTTCAGTTTTGGCATTCATTAGGCGGTGCGAATGGAGAATTAATTGATGCAATGCTAAGTCGCTTTAACAACTCGCAAGATGAAATAGAAGTTGTTGCTTCTTTTCAAGGAGGGTATGATGAAGCATCCACGAAATTACAACAAGCGATTTCAGCCAATACGGCTCCTGATATTGCGATGATCGAACGCGCCTATGTAGAAATGTTTGCTGATTCGGAAGTTTTGGAGGACTTGACACCTTACTTTGAATCAAGTGATGTAAAGATTGATGATTTTGCTGAAGGACTAATGGGTCATTCCTATTTTAACGATGAGCTTCTATCCCTTCCATTTAATCGTTCGACTCCAATATTACATGTTAACAAGTCCATGCTGGATGAAAATGGCTTGGAGATTCCAACTACATGGGAAGAGCTAAAAGAAGTAGCTAATGCGTTGGTTGTTAAGGAAGGCAATGAATTTAAGCGTTATGGATTCAGTATGCCTTATGATACTTGGTATCCAATCGCCATGATTACTCAGTCAGGCGGAACATTTTTTAATAAAGATCATTCGTCCGATGGATTTATTGATAACGGAATAGGAGAAAAAGTATTTTCATATTTAAAAGATGTTCAAAGTACGGGTGCAATGTACTATCCGCCTGCCCAAGATTCAGGTAATATCGTTAACCAAATGTTTATGAGCGGTAATATTGGGATTATGTATCAATCGACAGGTACAATCGGTACTTTAATGGAAAACGTTGATTTTGATTACGTTACAACATTCCTGCCTAAAAATGATGTATATGCCACTCCTACCGGTGGTGGAAATATTTCAATGATGGCTGGTTCAGAAAATAAAGAAGCTGCTTGGAAATTTATCGAATGGATGATGAAAGAGCCGGAGGGACTATTGCAGTTTGTCATTGATTCAGGTTATCTTCCATTTACAAAAACGATGGCAGAATCACCAGCAATGCAAGAGCTTTGGGAAAGGGAACCAAATCGTAAAGTAGCCTATGAGCAGCTTGAATATGCAATCGATACGAATAAGGATGTTGAATGGCCGGTAATTATGCATGAGTTCTTCTCCGCGATCGAGGCGATTATGTATGACAATGAGGATATTAATTCTACATTGGAAAAGTTTAAAAATGAATCGGATCGAATTTTGAAGAAGTAAGGAAGTAGATCAATATGATGAGAGAACAACTTCAAGCACAGTCCGGTATAATTGTTGCAGCCCATCGGGGATATAGCTCTGAGTATCCTGAAAATACCCTGCTGGCATTTCAAAAAGCAGTTGATATTGGTGTGGATATGATTGAGTTTGATCTACGACTATCCAAAGATCAAACAGTAGTAGTCATACATGACGATACTGTCGATCGGACTACGAATGGGACAGGAAAAGTAAATGATCTTACGGTAAAGGAACTAAAGCAATTGGATGCTGGTGAAGGGGAAACAATCCCTACACTTGAAGAGTTTTGTGAATTAGTAAAATCCTATCCGACATTATTGTATAACGTTGAGATTAAGCCTTGCGCTCATGCGATTGAAGTTGCGGATCGTACTATTGAAATGCTTAAAAGATATGACTTTCTTGATAGATGTGTATTCACGAGCTTTGATGCGGAAGTGGTTACGCATCTCCATGACAACTACAATGTAAAAACACAAGGCTTTCCCGGGGAGAAAATGTTGAATTATCTCCCCGGCGAAGCCGGCACCTACTCCAAACTATGGGCAGTGGCGCTTAGCATGGAGTTATTGAATCCTGAAATTGTACAAAAGTACAAGGCGGAAGGCAAACAGGCATGGTGCTATTGCCCAGATGATAAGGATCAAGTCAAATACTCATTGGATTGTGGTGCGACATTATTGACATGCAATGACCCATTACCTGCATTAAAGCAAATTAAGGAGAATTCGGAGAAAAAGAAGGAGTGTCATCGGATATGACGAGGTTGTTTCAGTTATTTAGAAAAATCCCCATGATACTATGCGGTGTAATTCTTATTTCCGCTTTCCCTCTTACGACAAATGCAAAACAGCTAGTGATTAGCAGCAAAATGTTTGTTTTGTCGGATGAAGGAAAGGCATTTATCCAGGACAAGCCGTTACACAATGGAACAGTGCTCCAGTCATTTGCCTTTGATGATGAGAAAAAGCACATCTATGTTGTACAGCTGATGGCTGGCGGTCAGCAGCTTCCGGATGAAGATGGACCGGTCAGTGGTGCAATTAGGGCTAAAAATGGTGATTTAACCTTAACCAAATTAGACCGGGATGGAAATAAGTTAGGCCATATGTTCCTTAAGGGATTCGGCCATGGAGTACAAATTGGCGTTGAAGTCGATAAGGGTGTCACGTATCTGTGGACAGAAACAGATGCCGTTACAGAAGGAAATGACGGTTGGGGAACACAGATTGCGAGATTTCCATTCGAAGCCGGTGCTATTTTAACTCCTGATTCTCCAGTCCTTGAAAAACATAGGCTGATTGAAGGAGCAGATCGAACAACTGTTAACATCGACAAAGCTCAAGGTATATTGACGATGCGGTACAGACTGGATGGAAGTTTTCGTTATGGCGTGTTTGATTTAGAACAAGTGAAGAAGGGAATCTATCAATCCATTGCTGATGTTCCTCAACCTATCGTTGGAACTTTCCAGGGCTTTGCCTCATACGGAAACTATCTGTATTTACTGGAGGGGAATGCATATGGGGCGAACGGCTCCGTTGCACCTTATGGTAATACGTATATAACAGCGGTCGATTTAAATACGGGCAAGGCAGTGGCCCGACAGTTGATTTCAGCGGGTAACTCAATGACGTTTAGAGAACCCGAGGGATTGGCCATTAGAATCCCTAATCCAAAACAGCCCCATAAAGCTCAGTTGCATATTGGCTTTGCATCAGACTTTACACCGAATAGATTAGCCAATATCTATTATTTAGAGCGCCTCATGCCGATAACGAGTAACCATCATCAGGATTCGTTGCTGGAGGGATATAATTAAAAAATGAAATGAATAGCAGCTGGTGGGAGTTTTTCTCCTCCTTAAGCAACAGATGAAACAAGAATCTGTTGCTTAAGGGGAGCTTTTTTTATGTTCGAAAAGACTTATATCATTGAAAAAATATACTCCAACCAAGGCATGATTTTTTCAAAAGAACAATATTCCCCTTTTAATCAATCATTTGATGAAATCTTTCCAAGTAAAATCTAACGTTAACATTCCAACATGTTTTCCTTTATCAGAGTGAACGATGGTTTTTGTCGCCAATTCTGGTTTTCTAAAACAAGCTAGCCCCTTATAATATCCGAACATACGACAAATGTCAGGTCTAACAGAATGGATTCCACATTGATCTTTGTTTAAATCATAGAAGATACAGGTTCCATAATATCTTTTTTGTTCCTGCAACTCTAAACGGGTTTTAGAAGGCATTGATTTTATCTTCTTTTTTATTCTCTTTAGTTCTCTGTCAGTAATAGGAACAGGCCCGCAGCACAATCCTTTACACCCTTTGCATGGTAAAGTTTCCATACGTACACCTCTTGAAAAAGTTTTTGCTTGCTAATATTCCCAATCAAAAAAAGCCTCGCATAAATGCGAGACTTTAAAAAGAGCCAATTAATACCGAGGCTTATAATTACTGTATGAAATCGAAGTGAATCTCTTGTCCAATTGAAATGCAAATACTCACTAAATTTATTATAGCAAAAATTAGGGTGAAAATCAAAGCGTGTGCTACCCTTATAAGATTTTTTCATTTTATTGAGGATAGCTCCATTTTTAGGACGGATGTTCTCTCCAAAATAAATAAGCAAACGAATGAACAATAGAACGGAAATTTATGTGCCCTTGCTTATAAGGCTGGAATGGTTTCTTTGTTAATGAGTCTGAAATATTTGAAGATGATGAAGGGGACAATGAATGTTGTGCTAAAATAGATTTGCAAGGAGTAAACTTATCCCATATATGGGGTATTTTATGGAGTTCTGCAATTGTTGTATTGGCTAAATCAGATACAAAAAGGAACGGGCAGGTAGTACAATACGGTCTTTTTAAGGGGGATGAATTTGTTATATATCAAGCTATTTGCTTCGGTTATAGTTGCACTTAATTTATATTTTTTGATTGAAAAGAAGCTCAAGGATAAAGAACGCTTATTGGGATACCTTGGTATAGCCCTCTTGCTATTTATACTATCAGCATAACGTTGATCTATATTTACAGTCGTTATTCAATGACGCTATTCCTCTAACGGGCGCGATTGTATTATAAGCGATTGTGTCTATATCGCAATCGGACCATTTTCTTGACTAAGTATATTATGTACAAAGGTGGTGAGAAAATGGATGCATTAATGTTAGATGGTTGGACACCGATACTGCTTACTGGGGTCATTGTTGCGATTATCATCTTTTTACTATCTCGGAAAATTTCTAGGAATGCTCTATTACTGACTTCTCTTGTCTTGAGTTTCGTCTGTGTCGGAATTGTAATTTACAGCATGAACGTTGTTGGAGGTTGGGAAGGTATGGGATTAGGAGTTTTCACGTTTAGTGGTTTTCTTGGGGTATGGATTGGTGCAATAAGCGGGATGTTTACTAAAAGTTAATATGAATATTTTTATTCAATTAGCGGGCGCAATTCTGGAACATGGATTTGCGACCGTTTTTTTTTGACGAGAAGTATATGAGTGAAAAAGGCAATCAGCATAGTTAGTGAATGTTAAGGGCAATTTTCACTCTCATGTAATTATTGCTTAGATAGAGTTTTGCTATACAGATTTTTACATTTTACTGGCTATAAATCTATACCTTTCTGCTTTTAATCAAAATTTTTGCCAAAGAGGCCCTGTTTTGGTTGAAGTTTTGTTTAAACCTTATTAGGTGGGGACATATGTATGTTAGGGCAGTTTTCTTATATTGCAAATCGGTATTTTCGTCTGCTCTAATTGCCGTCCAATTATTCTGTTCCATGATGTGTTCGTCCGGTTCCATCAAGGTCCTCTATTGGGGCTCGAAAAATAAATAATAAGGAAAGGGAGCGGGTCAATTGGTCCAATCAATTAATACAAAGGTCGATTTAGTTATGAATGCCACGTCCCACCTTGGGCTTTCAGAGTACGGTAAAGTCATGATCGGGGATAAAGGCTTTGAATTTTATAATGACCGCGACGCAAGAAAGTTTATTCAAATTCCGTGGGAAGAAGTGGACTGTGTAATTGCCTCCATCATGTTTAAAGGAAGATGGATTCCGCGCTATGCCATCAGAACGAAGAAAAATGGGACATTTACCTTTTCTTCTAAAGATCCGAAGGGGGTTTTGCGGACCATTCGTGAATATGTTGATCCGGATCGCATGGTCCAATCATTAAGTTTTTTTGATGTAATAAAACGCAGTTGGAAGGGTAAAAGTAAAAGGTAAAGTTTTTACATTAAACATATAGGCGCTGGTTTTCCTTCTTATCGTTCCACAAAGCAATACATATTGTGAATTTTCCCGGAAAGGCGAGTTTGGATCTTGGCTTTTTGGGGTGAAATATATTTTCATTAAAAATTATATGAAGGGGGCAGAAGGATGGTAGGAATAATTCTCGCCAGTCATGGTGAATTTGCCAATGGCATCCTGCAATCTGGAGAGATGATCTTTGGAAAACAGGATAATTTGAAAGCTGTTACAATCATGCCGAATGAGGGTCCGGACGATCTCAGAGCGAAAATGAAAGAAGCGATCGCCACTTTCGACAATCAAGAGGAAGTATTGTTCTTGGTCGATCTCTGGGGCGGAACACCGTTTAACCAGGCGAACAGCTTATTCGAAGAACATAGCGACACATGGGCGATCGTTGCCGGTTTGAATTTGCCGATGCTGATTGAAGCATTTGCCTCACGTTTGTCGATGAACACGGCCCAAGAAGTTGCTGCTAGCATTTTGAACACGGCGAAGGAAGGCGTTAAGGTAAGACCTGAAAAGCTGGAACCGGCAGAAACAACTCCAGCAGCAGCCCCTGCTAATAAAACAGCAAACGCAGGCACCCCCGGTACATTCAAATATGTGCTGGCCCGTATCGACACTCGCTTACTGCATGGACAGGTGGCTACTACGTGGACAAAAACGACAAATCCTACACGCATCATCGTCGTATCCGATGCCGTAGCGAAGGACGAGCTTCGTAAAAAGCTGATCCAACAAGCTGCACCTCCGGGAGTGAAGGCACATGTTGTTCCTATCAATAAAATGATCGAGCTTGCAAAGGATGATCAACACTTTGGGGGCCAGCGGGCGCTGCTTCTTTTTGAAAATCCGCAAGATGTACTTAGAGTTGTTGAAGGCGGTGTTCCACTAGAGACCATCAATGTTGGATCCATGGCGCATTCTCCTGGAAAAGTCCAGCCGAATAAGACGTTAGCCTTTAACCAAGAGGATATAGATACTTTCGCGAAATTAAAAGAACTTGGATTGAAGTTCGATGTACGGAAAGTTCCAAGTGATTCAAAAGACAATATGGACGAAATTCTCAAGAGGGCTCAACAGGAGCTGAATAAGAAATCCTGAATGGGAAAGATAAGGGAGGTTTCATCATGGACTTGACGATTATTCAAATAATATTAGTCTTGCTCGTAGCGTTTTTAGCCGGAGTAGAAGGGATTTTGGACGAGTTCCATTTCCATCAGCCCATTATCGCCTGTACATTAATCGGCTTAGTTACAGGAAACTTAGTACCATGTCTTATTTTAGGCGGAACCCTGCAATTGATTGCTCTGGGCTGGGCAAACATTGGAGCTGCTGTAGCACCGGATGCAGCATTGGCAGCGGTCGCATCTGCAATTATTTTGGTTTTAAGCGGAAAAGGCGAAGCTGGCGTTGCTTCTTCAATCGCTATTGCGGTCCCCCTTGCAGTGGCAGGTTTATTGTTGACGATCATCGTCCGTACAATCGCAACAGGAATCGTACATTTAATGGATGCGGCAGCTAAAAATGGGGATATCAGAAAAATTGAGATGTGGCAGATTATCGCAATCTGCATGCAAGGGCTGCGTATTGCCATCCCAGCTGGATTAATCATCGCTGTTGGTGCAGCCCCTGTTAGATCTTTACTCGAATCGATGCCAGCTTGGTTGACAGACGGATTGGCGATTGGCGGCGGAATGGTCGTAGCCGTCGGTTATGCAATGGTCATTAACATGATGGCTTCGAAAGAAGTATGGCCATTCTTTGCGATCGGATTCGTATTGGCAACTGTTTCAGAAATTACGCTTATCGGT
The DNA here is from genome assembly GCF_057657925.1 of Lederbergia sp. B243.17. Classification (NCBI taxonomy): domain Bacteria; kingdom Bacillati; phylum Bacillota; class Bacilli; order Caryophanales; family Bacillaceae; genus Lederbergia; species Lederbergia sp. B243.17. The sequence continues at coordinate 8,590 of NZ_JBWBKF010000029.1, read as the reverse complement.
CTTGGTGCGATCGGTGTGGCCCTGGCACTTATTTATCTTGCTCTTTCCAAAATGGGCGGATCCGGCGGTGGCGGCGGAGGCAACACGGGAGATCCAATCGGCGATATAATCGATAATTATTAAAAAGGAGGCAACGAAGAACATGGCAGAACAATTAAGGTTAACGAAAAGAGACCGGATCGCCATTTGGTTACGTTCAATGTTTCTTCAAGGCTCTTGGAACTATGAACGCATGCAAAACGGCGGCTGGGCATTTTCAATGATTCCTGCAATCAAAAGGCTATATAAATCGAAGGAAGACCGGGCAGCTGCTCTTCAACGGCACTTGGAGTTCTTTAATACACACCCGTATGTAGCCTCTCCTATTATCGGTGTAACGTTAGCGCTTGAAGAAGAACGTGCAAATGGTGCACCTGTCGATGACGTCGCCATTCAGGGGGTTAAAGTCGGCATGATGGGACCTTTAGCGGGTATCGGGGATCCAGTCTTCTGGTTTACGGTTAAACCGATCCTTGGTGCGTTAGCGGCTTCTCTTGCCATGAACGGTAATATTCTTGGCCCTATTATTTACTTTATTGCGTGGAACCTGATTCGTATGTCATTTATGTGGCATACGCAAGAAGCCGGCTACAAAGCCGGTTCCAAAATAACGGAAGACTTATCTGGCGGAATCCTCCAAGATATAACGCGGGGAGCGTCGATACTGGGTATGTTCATCCTCGGCGCATTAGTTAACCGGTGGGTGTCGATGACCTTTACGCCTGTTGTGTCATCCGTTAAACTCGATGAAGGGGCGTATATCGATTGGGCCAATCTGCCTGCTGGAGCAGCAGGGATCAAAGCGGCTTTGGAACAGCAAGCCGCCGGCCTTTCGCTAAGTGATGAGAAAGTGACCACTTTGCAGGACAATCTGGATGTCCTGATTCCCGGTTTGGCTCCCTTGCTGCTAACGTTATTATGCATGTGGCTGCTTAGGAAAAAGATTTCTCCAATATTGATCATTCTTGGTTTGTTTGTGGTTGGTGTTGGTTTCCACCTATTGCACATCATGTAAGAAGAAACGGGCCCTTGCTGATTCGGATCTATCGCGGCCACCCGCAGGGGTGGCCTTTATCGTGCGGCAGGTTACTGAAAAAGCTCATAATCAAGCGTATCACCATCTTAAAACTCTACCTTTTGGGGGATGCTTATGTTAACAATCGGTTATATCGGAAATGGGAAAAGTACAAATAGATATCATCTGCCTTTTGTGCTGCAAAGGGATCATATTAAAGTGAAAACAATTTATCAGCGGAATCCGCAACATGAAAGCTGGGATCGGGTACCGGGAGTCCACTATACTTCTGACTTGGACGAGCTGTTACAGGACGAGGAAATCCAACTTATTGTCATCTGTACAACCATTAAAAGTCATTATGAATACGCGAAATTGGCATTGGAGCACAATAAGAATTGCTTGGTGGAAAAGCCCTTTATGGAAACATCAGAACAGGCAAAAGAAATCTTTGCATTGGCAAACGAGAAAAATTTACTTGTCCAGGCATATCAAAATAGACGTTTTGACAGTGACTTTTTGACAGTTCAAAAGGTCATCGAAGAAGGGAAACTGGGAGATCTGCTAGAAATGGAAATGCATTTTGACTATTATCGTCCTGAAGTGCCGGAGTCTGCCGATACCTTTAACATTACGCAATCCTTTTTATACGGGCATGGCTGTCATACACTTGACCAGGTTATCAGTTATTTCGGCAAGCCTGATGATATTCACTATGATGTAAGGCAACTACTGGGTGAAGGAAGAATGAATGATTATTTTGATTTGGATTTGTACTACGGCACCTTAAAGGTCTCTGTTAAATCCAGTTATTTTAGGATAAAAGAAAGACCAAGCTTTGTCGTGTATGGCAAGAAGGGATGCTTTGTAAAACAAACGAAAGACCGGCAGGAAGAACACTTGAAGTTATTTTATATGCCGGATCATAAAGATTTTGGTGTAGATACCTTACAACATTACGGCGTGCTGACGTATATGGATGAAGAAGGTACTATCCGTGAAGAGAAGGTAAAATCCGTAAATGGCGATTATGGTAGGGTATATGATGATGTGTATGATGCCATTATAAACGGAAAGGAGAAAACGATCACGGACGAAGAAACCTTATTACAGATGGAAATATTAGAAACAGGCATTAAAACCTTAAAATAACTGTTTACCCCCTTCCCAGAAAAATTGGGAAGGGGGTTTTTCGTGCAAAAACTCCTCTGCCGGCAGGTTGAAATGGAAGATTATTTAGAAAAATGAACTTTTACCCTTTGAGCCTCGTTTATACTTATGAAAGGGGGAATGATTCGTGAATAAAGAACAATTATTGGAAGAAATAATGGACCAATATACAGAATTGATGTTTCGAATTGCTTATTATTATACGAAAGATATACAAGTGTCTGAAGATATTGTACAAGAAATATTCGTGAAATTTTACCATTCGTCTCATTACGAGGAACGGGGTAACATAAAGGCTTACTTATCAAAGATGACGATAAATCATTGTAAAGATTATTTGAGAAGCTGGTCGTACCGAAAAATAATCGTACAAAAAAAGTTAACACAAAGACACTATTCTCATAAAGATGACCTCATTCAAAAGGATGAAACAACAATGCTTGATGAGGCAATCCTTGCTCTGCCGTTAAAAAAACGTGAGGCGATTATCTATTTTTATCTTGAAAACATGTCGATTAAAGAGATAGCGGCCCTTTTGTCTGTTTCCGAAAACACAGTGAAGTCGAGGCTAAGAAGCGGCAAGGAGATGTTGAAAGCGAGTTTGCAGCATATCGAGTGGGAGGTATTGTTACATGACTAACTACCGGATGAAACGTCTACAAAACATAGAGGAAAACAAAGAGAGAATTATGGTAAATACGCGACGAAAAATAACTGAGCCAAAGAAAAAAACAGTCAATTGGACATTCATTTCAACATCGATGGCTGTTATTGTACTTTGTTCATTTGGTGCGGGACTGCTATGGGATTCAATTGAGACTTCACATGTCAGCAATCAATCAAGCATGGTTATTGAACAGTCTGAAGTTGAGAAGATTGTAATCGATATTGAGGAAACCGGTGAATCCATTACAGTCGAAAATAGGGAAACAATAGGAGTATTGGCAGACTGGTTAAACGAAGTATCTTCTCAGCCTCAATCCAAACTAAAGAATGAACAGTCTGTTTTATATCAAATTAATATAATAAATACAGGCGATGATCCATCCGGAGCCATTTCTATCACAAATGAAAAATTGATTATGGGCGATAACTTTAACGAAATCTCGGAACAACAGTATGAACAGTTTTCCAGCCTATTATTTAAAATAATGGACGATGAACGTGATGTTGTGTATAACGACCTTTTTGAAATAAAGGTGGAGGCAAATTATGATATAGCAAATCCTGATTCCCATTCAGGCTGGAAAACCTCTCCTGAAGGTTTACAGCAAGCAACGATAGTTGGAAAAGGTAAGGATGCAGCTGAAGAAGGAGAAGCATTACTTGTTATAGAAAACTTGGAAACAAATGAATCAACTATATATAAGCTCAAAGATAACAGTACAGCTCAGAATACGCCTAAATATGTAGAATGGATAGATGAAAACCGTCTATTTGTGATTGTTGGTTTGGCTCATGGTACGGTAACGATGGGCGGTCAGCTTTATGAAATGAACATTGAGGACAATACCATTCTCCCAGTATTCGAGGATGTAACAGGCAAAGAAGAAATTATGTCGATTAAGGCCAATGGTGACGGTGCATTCACGTATCAGAAACATATATACCTTGATGATGATTTAACTGAAGGCCGCATAGAAGAGGGCACCCTTCCATTTCCGCCTGCAAAGTAATGAAAGGGTTAATAAAGCGAGGCAAAACGATTTTTAAATCAGGCTAGAACATATAGAAATCTTGTACGTTCAATTGTGGCAGCTGAATGTCTGTTCGTTAAAAACCACTTGATGCAAAGATGATTCCATTGCATCACGTGGTTTTTATTTCTAGAGTGTAATTCGATCCTTTTCCATTAATTTTAAGGTTTATGTAAGGGTGACTTTAAAGCCGTGTAAGGTTGAGGCTTTATAGTAAGCTTATACAAAATAAAGGAGTACTGAATCATGAATCCATCCATTACGCAAAAGGAAAGAATTATTTCCTTAGATATTATCCGTGGTTTCGCTTTGTTTGGGATTTTATTAATCAATGTTGGAGCCTTTAAGCTCCTTACCGAGGGGGTTCAGATACCAGATTATCACGGCATGAACGGGATCATTGAAAAGTTAATCGACATGTTTGTTGAGAAGAAATTCTTTTCCATTTTTTCTTTCCTATTCGGGGCTGGTTTTTTTATTTTCGCATCGCGTGCTGAAAGCCGCGGTGATAAGCCGCGCTGGCGTTTTGCAAGACGTTTGTTGGCACTCTTATTGATTGGTATCCTTCATATCTTTTTCTTTTGGGGATCCATTTTAGCGATGTATGCCATCATCGGTTTCCTTTTGCTTCCTTTTTACCGGGCAAAGGTTTCAACGATTGGCAAGTGGCTTGGTGGAATCATTATTATCCATATTGCAGCACTTTTATGTAAGATGATAGTCCCGGATATAAAGGGACTGTCAAATGTTTCTGCGTTTCTTGGAAATGATGCTGTATTGATCTTCATTATGTTTTTAACAGGGCTTCTAGCTGCTAAAGCGGATTGGTTTAGAAATATAGGCGAGTTGTCCAATCGTATTAAATGGATTCAACTGATCACATTGCCCATTTTTCTTGGCATCTCGGTCTGGATCTGGGTTACTCCTAAAGGGGATTATGAGCAAATACAATCCATTATCGCTTTAGGTTCCATACCGACAACCTATTTGTACTTATCGACCCTATTTTTAATATTGGAGAACAAGCGTATTGTAAGACTGCTGATGCCGGTTGCCCGGGTTGGCCAAATGGCGTTCACGAATTATTGGGCGCAAAGCTTTATCGGACTTGCCATTATCTCATTAATGGGACTGGAAGTTGTGTCGCCGATCAACATTGTCATAATCTCCGTCATCATTTTTGCGATACAAATCGTGTTTAGCGTCATTTGGTTTAAATTTTTTACAATGGGACCATTAGAAAAGGTATGGCGATTTATGACGTATGGAAGAAGAACAGCTTATAAAGGGAAATGACTCAAACCCGGGAATGCGGATGGAACAGCATTCCCGGGTTTTGTGTATTCCAGTTTTCACCGCTAAAAGTGGCCTTTCGGATGTTTAAGGTTTATGTAAGGTTTAGATTAAAACAGTGTAAGGTCGGCCCATTATAATCAGATTTGTAGTCATCAAAGGAGGACTTTTTTATGAAAACCATCTTACGCGCAAACAACATACAAAAGGTTTACGGTACGAAAGGAAACCAATATAAAGTATTGGAAGATATTGATTTAGAGATAAAAGAAGGTGAATTTATCGGCATCATGGGTCCTTCAGGGGCGGGTAAATCCACGCTGCTCAATATACTGTCAACAATTGATACACCGACTTCAGGGGAGATCATTATTGCCGATCAAAATATCGTCACGATGAGGGAAGAACAACTATCAGATTTTCGCCGCAACAATCTCGGCTTTATTTTTCAAGATTATAACTTGCTTGATACGTTAACGGTTAAGGAAAACATATTGCTGCCGCTGGCATTATCAAAAGTGCCTTCTAAAGAAATAGAAAAACGTGTCCGGGAAATCGCCAATACGTTTGGAATTCAAGAAATACTTGATAAATATCCTTACCATATCTCTGGGGGCCAGAAGCAAAGAACAGCTGCATCCAGGGCAATGGTGACAAAGCCGAGCCTCATATTGGCGGATGAGCCTACAGGAGCGTTGGATTCAAAATCTGCTACTGATTTGCTGGAAAGCTTAACAGAGCTTAACGAGCAGCATCATTCCACCATCATGATGGTTACACATGATGCCTATGCAGCAAGCTTCTGCAAACGGATTTTATTTATCAAGGATGGCGGAATCTATGCGGAAATTCAAAAGTTGCAGAATTCCCGTCAAGAATTCTTCCAAAAAATCATGGATGTCCTTGCTTCACTTGGAGGTGGGCATTAAATGACGCTATTCAGCATTGCCAGAAAAAATATCAGAAAAAACTTTACCAACTATTTCTTATATATCGGGTCAATGATTTTCAGCATTATCATTTACTTCACCTTTGTTTCCTTAAAATATGACCAAGCCATCCAGGAAGCAACAGAATCATCCACTAAAATCAGCACTGTCTTCAATGGGGCTTCCGTGGTGCTAATGATTTTCGTGGCGGTATTTATTTGGTACACCAATTCGTTTTTTATAAAGAAACGGAAAAAAGAAGTGGGGCTCTACTCATTGCTTGGTGTCCGCAAAAAGCAAATCGGCCGGATGTTATTTTATGAAAACTTTATCATGGGAATTATCGCCCTAATGATCGGAGTCATCCTTGGTTCGGTCCTATCGAAGTTTTTTGTCATCCTGCTAATGAAGGTCATGGGGTTTGACGCGATTGGAAATTTGGCTCTCTCTCCTCAGGCAATCGTGAATACAATTATCGTTTTTACTTTGCTTACTGCGGTTACTTCCATACACGGGTATCGCTTAATTTACCGCTTTAAATTAATTGAGTTATTCAAGGCCGAGCAGGAAGGGGAAAAGGAACCAAAGGCCTCAGTGATAAGCGCATTGTTTGCAGTCCTGTTAGTTGGAGTTGGATACTGGCTTGCACTGCAAAACATATTGGTATCAGAAGTGTGGAGAAAAATGGGGTTTTTAATTACTCCACTCGTCATCTTAGTCACTGTAATTCTTGGTACGTATTTATTATTTAGTACATTAACGGTTTATGTATTGAGGCTGCTGCGGAAAAATAAACACCATTTTTGGAATGGCATCAATATAATCAGTACATCTCAGCTTCTTTATAGAATAAAGGGAAATGCACGTACATTAACGATTATTGCTGTTCTGAGCGCTACGACATTAACCGCGGTTGGAGCTGCCTATAGTTTTTACTATAATAACGGCACGAATGCAAAGTTAGCGAATCCGAACAGCATGATGTTTATAGCAAATGACAGTCAGCTATCGGAAAAGATTGAAGAGCGGATTTCACAGGATAAAGAACATACTATCGTCTATCAAATGACCGTTCCTGCCATCATGCTGGATGTTGATATTACAAACCTTCACAGCAATAATTTACCGGATGAAATGGAATACAGCATTATCGACAATACAACCTTTAACCGATTAGCCAAATTGCAAAAAAGGGATGAATCCCTATCATTAAAAGGCAATGAGGCGGCCGCGCTAGAAGCCGGCTATTCCGAAGATTTCTCACCGAAGTATATCGGGGCGACGATTCCGCTAAATACGGATGACAAAAGCGAGAAGATTACTTTTAAACAGTTGAAGAAATATAACGTCCTCAATCTACAAACAGCGGGTATGACAGTAGTTATTAGTGATGAGTTATTCTCTCAGCTTGCAAGTGAAACAAACCGTGTAAACATGGAAGCATACGAATTGAAGAATGAAGATGATGCAAAAACATTAACGAAAGAGATCCAAACAATGTTACCGGAGGACGCAAACTTCTCCAGCTTCTATTCCAATTATGCAAGTGGGATGGAGACAACCGGTTTACTTATTTTTATAGGCGGCTTTTTGGGACTGGTATTCCTTGCTGCAACAGGAAGCATTATTTACTTTAAGCAGCTGACTGAAGCGACTTTAGATAAGGATCGTTATGTAATCCTCCACAAAATTGGCGTAAATAAGAAGGAAGTAAAAAAGTCCATTTCGAAACAGATCTCCTTTATTTTTGCCTTACCATTGGCAGCGGGTATTTCCCACTCCATTGTTGCTTTAACTGCTCTGTCTAAATTAATGCAAACGAATTTGATGATTCCTGTCATCATCTGTATAGGTGTTTATGTTTGCATTTACATTGCCTATTACTTCTTGACGGTAAGAAACTACTACAAAATAATCGTGAAATAGAAAGAGGAAAAAACAATGAAAAAACTAATTGGATTGATCGCAGCGATCGTCGTCATCGTTGGCGGGTTGGTTATCATTCAAAATGTAAACTTCAACAGGCTGGGAGCAAAAGAGTATTTTACTCAAATTAGTGACGAAGGAAAGGTGCTGAAAGATAAAGATGACAATGGACGCATCTATGAAAGCTATGAATACGTACTTGCGGCATATGACCAGGATGGACAGCAAAAGACATTGACATTTACTGCCCAAAAGCAGCTTCGGAAAGATGCGTATTTAAGTTTATTTGTAAAGGACGATAAAGGGGTCACCTCCTATCAGGAAGTGAAAAAGGGGGATATCCCAAAAAAGGCGAGTGAGAAGCTGGATAAATAATTTCTGAAGGGGCTGGGACAAAACCCATCTCTGATACGAAAAAAGCCGGCGGAATTTTACGATGAGTAAAATTCCGCCGGCTTTAATTGTCTTTCATGAAAGATAAGGACCACTTCTGATAAAATTAAGTCACCACAACAAAATAT
>NZ_JBWBKF010000009.1:0-11340 GCF_057657925.1 Lederbergia sp. B243.17 | reverse complement strand
TCTGAAATGGTATGGAATCCTTCCTCATACAGCTGTAATGCCTCCAGTTTCTTTTCAAACGATACAGACATAAAAAGGGCTCCCCCCTAAGCAACAGATTTTTGTTTTTTCATCTGTCTACTTAAGGGGGAGCATATCATTAAGTGGGCTTTCTCTTTTTTTATGCTTCCTTTATAGGTAAAAGGTAGTATAATATGGGAAGCATCTAGAGATAGGCAGGGGATTATTGTGAATATCGAACTAGTCAAAAAGAATGACAGACGGCAAAAAAATAATATTATGGCGTCAGCTTACGCTTGGTCTTGTGTTTTGGGAATTGCTGCTGAGCTGTTTATGGGTGGAAGCTTGGAGGTCATTCTTTCAGTTGCAAGTCCGTTTCTTACAATGGGCATTTTTTATCTGCTTGGCAGGAAGTATGAGTGGTTTGAAAAGTATTTTGGCCTCATTTTCGTCACCATTATCGGTGTCTCATCGGTGCAGGCAATGGTACTGCACTCGGCCATAACACTTGGAACAATAGCCTTAGGCTTTTTCCTGCTCATATTGGCCAGTATCCACGGAACATTCACCGTTTTTTTCTATGGATTTCTATGGAGCCTCGCGATTATCTTGATAAATATCAATTATTTCAGCGGTTTGGAGAATGAATCACTTTCACCCGGCAGTTTACTTGTCATTTTTCTGTTATCTAGCTTTGGTCTTTTTTTGCTCATCCGTCGAGGAAAGAAAGTTTTCCAACAGGTAGAGCAATTGGTGAAGGAAGCAGATGAAAGGGCATCGGAGGATGAGCAGACGGCTGAGCAGTTGAATCGCACGGTTTCTTCCATTACAGGCACTCTGGACCAGATACGCATAAAAGCAAATGGAGCCACGGCCTCCTATGGGGAAATGCTGGAATCTGTGGCCGAAGTCAGTGCAGGCAGCCACAAGCAAATGGATGGTGTAACCGCTATAACGGGAAGCACAGAAAGAACTGCAGATTCGGTAAGGAAGATGGAGCGGCATCTTGGCAAGCTTCTGGATCAGGCGGGTACAGCCAGTGAAAAGTCAGAAGACGGCGCTGAGAAAATTTCCGCAATGAAAGCGAGCATCGATTCTTTTACAGACTTTTTTACAGGTCTATCGAATACATTTACCACTCTGACTGACAGAATTTCTGAAACCAACACTTTTGCCATTTCCATCAAGGAAATTACCGAACAGACCAATCTACTGTCGCTGAATGCTTCGATTGAGGCAGCAAGGGCAGGAGAATACGGCAAGGGCTTTGCTGTTGTAGCTGAGGAAATCCGAAAGTTATCAGGTATGACAGATGATACCTTGAAGCAAATCGATGGGAATTTGAATGAGGTAAATACGGTAAACAAACTGGCATTAAGTAAATTGGAGGATGGAATGAAACTCATCCGGCAGCAAGCCGAGCTTGCTGATGAATCCAATAGTTTGTTTGCCAATGTTGAAGATGCGATGAAGGTATTGCAGGAACAATTGAGTCTTTTCCGCCTGGAAGTGGACGCTGTTTCGCAGAACAGCAGCGAAATAGAGGAACATTCAGCTGAATATGCAGCGATTATGGATCAAAGCGGCGCTGCCATGGAGCAGCTTCTCGGAACTCTGGAAAAGCTTTGGAAGGAACAAGAGGAAATGACGGATTACATAAACACAACATATGAAGAGGCGACTACGATCGGAAAGCAATAAAAGCCGAGGGGGAACCCCGGCTTGTTTTTTTTTATGAAGCAAAAGACCCTGCAAGGTACCGCTTTTCTGCCGATATAAAAAGAAAAGAAAGAGTAATGGGAAGTGTTCCAGTGGACCAACAAGTGAAGCAGGGAAAAAAACTGAAGCAGCAAAAGGTACTGCTTCAGCATTATATTGCTGTATTGGAAGAGTTTGAACTAAAGGTCGCGGAGATGAACAAATTGACCGCAGCCTTTTTAAATAATCCAGACTCGCCGGACCTTGCAGCCTGGACACAGCAGCTCTATGATTTGGCACAAGAAATTGAGGATCTGGAAGAAAGGCTGCAAGATCAGCTGCATTGAGAGAAGTCTATTTGTTCAGCTTCCACACCGAGTAATTCAAGCCAAGGGCAAACATGACCCAGCCGATATACGGAAGCATCATCGTTCCTGCCGTCTTATCCACTTGATAATACTCATATGCCGTCCAAGAGATTGCGGCGAGTAAGGCAGCCATCTCAGCTAAAGCAGTTCCGCGAAGTCCCCACTTAAAAAATAGAAATGACCAAAGGAAGTTCAATCCAAGCTGTACATCATTCGATAGTTTCACCTTTGCCTCATCTTTTTTCTTTGTTTTACTGCGAGCGCGGTATTGAGCGATGCCCATTACCGTATATAAGGTTGTCCAAGCCGCAGGGAAAACCCATGAAGGCGGCGAGAAAGCAGGTTTATCCAAGTCCTTATATTGCTCCTTCGTGTTCCTGTTGGCCAATAAGCCAGCTATTGTTCCTCCAGCAACCGGAACAAGGACATTGACAGCAAGCTTCTTCACATTGACTTTTCCGTTTACGCTAAAAAGTTCCATCTTCAACCTCCTGTAGCCTTGATAGTATGTATGTTGCCTAAATTGGATGAAAACAAACAAAAAAAGAGGGACGGCCCAGACTCAGATTGAGCGGGCAGTTCCTCTTTGCGGTTACGGTTCGAACGTGACGCCGTTGATGACCAATTTTGATGGAAGGAATGGTTTCTCGGCATTTTCTTCAAAATAAGGGTTAAGAATAGAGTAGAATTTATCCCATTCCTCATACATCTCGTCGTATTGATCGCTTTTTTCTTTTTCCAAAATGACTGCGTAAATGTCTGCTAATTTAGCGCGGTCTTCTTCCGAGACTTCAAAGTCATAGGATTCCATTACTTGCTCGAATGTCGGGGACGGATATGCTTCACGGTAATATGGACGCATGATTTTATGATATTCATTCCATTTTTGTTCAGATAGCTCATAATTTCCGGCTTGATCCGCAGCAATGGCTTCCTCATAGATCTTTTTCAACGTAACCTTATCTTCTTCAGAAATTGTGACATCGAGATCAGCAATCATTTCTTCAAAAGTAGGCGGAACGTAGTAGCTTTGTATGATCTGATAAAATTGCTCCATTTTCGGTCCGGCTTCTTGATCATTTCCTGCCTTGGCAAGGACAACCCATTCTTCATAAAGGCTCTTCAGCTTTTGCAGGTCTTCAGCGGAGAAGTCGAACTCATACCATTTAATATATTCTTCAAAGGACTCTGGCTGCCACTCGGCCAGATAGTAAGGTCTGGTGATATTATCCATCTCCTGCCAAAGGGCTGCAGATTCTTCCCACTTTTCTTCTTTTTCCAGTTTGCGGGCATCATTGTACAGCTTCTCAAGCTTTTGCATTTCTTCCTCGGTTATTCCTTTAGGGAGATCCCGCTTATAAACATCAAATGTATAAAATTCACCGAAATCACTGAGTTCCTTTCCAACCACTTGAACTTCGGCACCTTCGAAAAGCTGCATCTGTTCAAATTGTTCTTCACTAAACTGGTGAAGCCCTACGCTATATTTCTTTCCTTCTTCTGTCTTGATCGTAAGCCCGTCGCGCCAGAAATTAAGGACTTTACCATTGAAAACGCGCTCAGCCTGCAGTTCAACGCCAATCGGCTCTGTGACAGCCGATGCAGAATAAGGTGCCAATACACCGATTCCCAATGTCAAAGCAGATGCCAACACAAACATTTTTCTCTTTCTTCGGCTCATGATCTCAATCCCCTTATATACAATAATATTTGATAAGACCTTTCATAATAGTAAGACGAACTGAGCAGCAAAAGAGTTTCAATTCCAGAGGATGAATCGTAATTCTTTTTTCGTCAATCAACGGGGGCTCTGAGGCGAAAGATGTAAGGTTCTCTGGAAGTTTGACAATGCTGCTCAAAGAGCCTCCCTTTATAGTTGCTTTCCCGAAAAAAAGCAAGAAAAAACACTTGAAAAGAAATTTGAGAGAATGAAATTTAGCAATGTTTTATTTTCTTATTAAGACCTTAAGTTCGAAAAGCTTGAGGCCTTTTTATTGATAAGTTGAAACAGATCAGATTAAGTTCACTGTATTTTTACGGTAGTGCTCGCCGCTTCAATATTGTTATGACAAAAAATCCAATTCTGGAAGGGGGCTCTATATACATGTTACACTCAAGGAAGCTATGAAAAAGTGAGGGATTGTATGGCAAAGAAGTTGGTGTATGCAATTGTCTTTTTTTCTTTCTTTGATTTATTCACTCAGCTGCCGATTATGAGTCCATTTGCACAGTCGCTTGGTGCGTCGGCTTTTCTTACAGGGCTAACAGTCGGCATGTTCTCCTTCTCCAATACGATTGGAAACGTCTTATCGGGCTTCTTGACAGATAAAAAGGGGCCGTTTCATATATTGGTGTTTGGGCTGATCGGATCAGGTATCATTCTGATATTTTACCAGTTTGCAAGCGGGCCAATTTCGCTTCTCATGATCCGTTTCTTGCATGGACTTGTTTCTGGGCTGATCGTTCCGGCAGCTTTTACGTATTTGGCAAATGCGACAGGCCGGGAAAAAAGAGGGAAGGGGGGAGCGATTTCTGGAGCCTTTATTGGAATGGCTGCAGTGATCGGGCCGGCATTCAGCGGAATAGTGGCGAGTCGTACGGGCGAACCGGCTGTTTTTGCCGTTACTGCTGTTTTTATGATTTTGCTTGGAATTGCATCCTTCCTAATTTTGCGCGTACATCCTGCGGATCAACAGGATGAAAGAGAGAAGGGAAATGGACTGACGATTCGGCGATTCTTCACACAGGGAGAAGTGTGGAAAGCTTTTCTCGGAGCCTTTTTTCTGATGTTCTCACAGGGGGTTCTTGCCTATATGCTTCCTTTAAAGGTGATTGGGCTCGGTCTTGATTCAAGAACAAGCGGCCTGCTGTTGAGCACCTTCGGCCTTGTTGCCATTGTTGTTTTCCTATTGCCGACAAACAGGATTTTTGACCGTGTCCAGCCGATTTACACATTGTCAGCTGGAATGGGTACAATGGGGCTCAGTTTGCTTTTGATCAGCCAGAGTGAATCACAACTCCTTCTGTACGGCTGCCTTGCCCTATATGGAGCGGGGTTCGCGTTCTTATTTCCATCGATCAATTCATTGTTGATCGATTCGACAGATTCAGTGAACCGAGGAAGGGCGTATGGATACTTCTACGCATTTTTTTCCTTTGGGGTTGTAATCGGCTCAGGTCTTACCGGATTGCTTGAATTAAGTGCCAATGGAGGGTTCATCTTTACAGGGCTCCTGCTGCTGCTCGCTGCTTCTCTGTTTTATATGAGGAAAGAGAAACGGGAAAAAGCGACAGTGTAATCTTCAATTTAAAAAGCCGCAAGAGAGGGCGAAGAGCCTGTCCTTGCGGCTTATTTGCTTACACATTTACCATTTCTAGAAACTGTCTCGTGCGCTCATTTGTTGAGTGATTGAAGAACGTATCCGGATCTGCGTCTTCAATTATATTACCTTCATCCAGCATGATAATGCGGCTAGCGACTTCCTTGGCGAACTTCATTTCATGTGTGACAACGACCATCGTCATCCCTTCCTCAGCGAGATTCTGCATGACCTGAAGTACCTCGCCAACAAGTTCGGGATCAAGTGCAGATGTTGGTTCGTCGAAGAGCAGCGCTTTCGGCTCCATTGCAAGTGCGCGGGCTATAGCAACACGCTGTTTTTGTCCGCCCGATAACTTGTTCGGATAGACATCCGCTTTGTCCGATAGCCCGACTTTTCCAAGCAATTCAAGTCCCAGTCTCTTTGCCTCTTCCTTATCCTTCTTTTTAACGATTAAAGGTGCCTCAATAATATTTTCAAGGACCGTTTTATGAGGGAATAAGTTGAAATGCTGAAAAACCATTCCGACTTCTTCCCGAACTTTAGATAAATCATCTTTTTTTCGGTCAATTTTCCTGCCGTCTATTAAAATATTGCCTTCCTCCGCCACTTCAAGGAAGTTCAGGCAGCGCAGCAAGGTACTTTTGCCGGACCCGCTGGCACCGACGAGCACAACGACTTCGCCTGGCTTTACATTTATATCAATGCCTTTCAGCACTTCAAGCTTCCCAAAAGATTTATGAAGGTTTTCCGTTTTGATCATGCCGAACTCTCCTTGCCTACTATCTTTCGACGTTTAATTTATTCTCATACCACTTCAACAGGCCGGTAAAAATGAGGACGAGGACGAGATAATAGAGCCCGACCACCATATATGTTTCAAATGGCTGAAACGAAGCGGCCGCTTCCCTGTTGGCCAGTCCGAACAGCTCGGCCACACCAATAACGTATACAAGAGAAGAATCTTTCAGTGTAATGATGAATTGATTGCCTAGTGGCGGAATCGCCCGGCGGAGGGCCTGAGGGAAGATGATCCTCCGCATCGCCTGGGAACGGCTCATCCCGAGAGCGAGACTTGCTTCCCTTTGACCGCGATCAATTCCTTGAATCGCTCCGCGGAACACCTCTGCAATATAGGCGCCGTTATGAATCCCGAGTGCAATCGCTCCCGCCCAGAAGTTTGACAGTACAACAATCGATGTAATCCCGTAATAAAGAAACATGATTTGCACGATCAATGGTGTTCCCCTGATGAGCGAGATGTAGAGATTGGCAATCGCCTGGAGGATTTTAGAGCGGGAAATCTTCATCAGTGCGAACAAGACTCCAAACACGGTCCCGATGACGATAGCAATTGCCGTAATCTCCAGGGTGATGACAATCGCCTTCAAAAAGCCGTCGTATGTTCTCATAAATACTTCATATAACGTTACAAAAATCTCAGGCACGGATTAGACTCCCTCTTTCCATTAGCATCTGGTTATCCATTAATCAAGCATTTCCGCATCTTCAAGATCGATATCGAGCAGATTGCGGTCAAACCATTTCTTTGAAATTTTATCGTACGTTCCGTCATCAATCATCTCTTTCAAAGCTTTGTCGATTTCATCCCGGAGCCCTGTATTATCTTTGCGGACTGCAATGGACGGCTGTTCAACCCAAAGCGGGTTTCCGACTTCCTTGATGTCAAATCCGCTGTCAATCGCTTCAAATCCGACGATGTCAGAAGTGATAACAGCATCAAGCCGGTTTGGAACTGTCAGGTCCTTCAGTGCCACGACATCACTGTTGTAATATTGAATGTTATCCGAAAGAGTTTTTGCCGGTCCTTCATAAGTGGAGGAAGCGACAACGCCAATTTTCTTGCCGTCCAGATCTTCAGGTGTTTTAATGTCGTTATTGTCTTTTGCGACCCAGATCATGCCGCCCGAATAGTAGTACGGCTTTGTAAAAGCGGCATTTTTTGCCCGTTCTTTTGTGTAGGCCATTGAACCGATGATAGCATCATACTTCTTGCCGACGAGTCCCTGCAAGATCGTTTCGAACGGATTGGTCACCGGATTGGGCTCAAGGTCCATCCGTTTGGCGATTTCCTCTCCGATTTCCACATCAAATCCCGTTAATTTTCCATTTTCTTCGAAGTTAAATGGCTTATATACACCGCTTGCTGCGAATGTCAGCTTTCCTTTATGTACAAGTTCTCCATTTCCTCCAGATCCTTCGGCATCAGCAGCTTTCTCTTTTTGTCCGCAGGCTGAAAGAGCAAGCAAGGCTGCTGCCAGGACAAATAATAATGACCTCATCTTCTTCATGTTTACAATCTCCCCCTTAGTAATATAGATGGCCAAAATAAGGCCCGTTAGCAGGTCGTTTCCTCCTTTTCCCTAATCGTGGGTCTCTTAAAACTATTTTTGGAAAAAAGGTATAAAAGTTAGAAAAGGAAAAATAGTAGAGTAAAAATAGGAACATTTGTTCTGTTTGTGGTAAAATAAAAGAGCGGTTGCTTGCCGGCGCCAATAACCGCATGGGGGATGGAGGTGTTGCTTTGACCGTATACCAATCAATCCAGCTGCTTATCTCCGCTGTAGTCGGGGTGGTTACGCTCATTTCGCTCGTCGTGACTCTAATTGTCCATCTTACAAAAAAAAATGACCGTTCCTAAAAAAAGGAACGGCCGCTGAACGGGCTCTCTATTGCTTTAGAAAACTGCTGGCAAGCGATTGTGCGGCCGGGTGTTGCACCACCCGGCTCCGCTTCAGTTAGGTACATTATACCCATCCGCTTGCTTCTTTTCAATTTAATTGCCGGCGTTTCGTTAAAGAATAACTGTGTCATGCCGATAAAAGAATAGTAATGAGTCGAATTGATAAGGATGGAAGCGAAATGAACAGGAACTCTCTTGCAGGGACGCACGGTGCTGACCAGCACTTTCCTTTGTTTATCATGTACAACAAGCGGTTGCATACATACGAGCCGATGGGCGGGGAGAATGTCTTTTACAAGACATATAAGGCGGAAATCGATCGGAAACTAGCTGAAGTCAATCCTGTTCAGGCAGAAATGATCCGGGTCAATATTGCCGGAGAATTTTTTTATGCTGCGGCAGTCCGGGCAAGGAATGGGGATATTACCTACTTTCTGTTGCCCGTAAAACGATTTTCATCCAATCATTTTGAAGAAACCCTCCGTACGCAGCAGCATCGGCTGTTCGAATTGATCAAAGCAGAGGAACTGACCGAAGAGAGCATTACAGAAATGCTGAAAGAGATCTGTGAAACGATCGCTGATCTGGTGGACTGTGACAGGGTCAGTGTCTGGTCATTTGAGGAAGGAAAAAAGACACTCATTTGCCACAACCAATTTATCAAGGCGGAGCGGAGACATTCTCTTTGCGAAAGTCTGCAAGCGGGTAAAGTCCCCCGTTATTTTGAAGAAATCGTCACATCCCGAACGCTTGTCATTGAAGATGCGACTAACGATGAACGGGCTGCAGGACTCGATCCAAATGTAAAAGCACTTCTGGATGCTCCGCTGTTATTAAGCACGGGGATCGGGGGGGTGCTTTGTTGTGAATCGCTATCTAAGCGGACATGGACAGAGATGGTCCGGACTGCGGTAGTAACTCTGACAGATATGCTCAGCTTTTTATTCGAGAGGATGAAAAGGGCAGAAGTTGAAAAAAGAATGTGGGAGCTGGCCTATCGCGATCCGTTGACAGGTCTTCCGAACCAGTTCAGCTTCATGAAAGATGTAAATAAAACAATTGAAAAACTCGCCCCCGGGCAAAAATATATGATGCTTTATCTGAAGCTTGACCAATTTCAAAACATCCAGGATGTCCTTGGCTTCAATGGAGGGAACGAGGTTCTGATCAGGATGGCAAGGCGGATTGAGGAATGCTTTTTACCGCTGGGAAACGTAGCGAGGATGGGCTTTGACCATTTCGCGATTTTTTATCCAGTCGTCAATGACGATAGAGAGGTGACAGGCCTGATAACGGGGCTGCTTGACCAGCTTCTTGAGCCGATGTACATCCAGGGACAGGACATTTATGTGACCCACAGCTGCGGTGTCGCCGTTTTCCCGAAGGATGGAAAGGATGCCAAGACGTGTGTTCAGAAGGCACAAGTCGCTTTGAATGCAGGGATGAAAAAGAATACTAGGAATGTAAAAGCCCTTTTCACGGAAAATATGTTGCAAACGATGGAAAATGACTTACTGGCCGAGATGAACATGCGAAAAGGGCTCGATTGTAATGAATTCGAACTCTATTATCAGCCGCAAATATGCTGTGTCACTGGGAACATAATCGGTTTCGAAGCATTGATCCGCTGGAACCACCCGGAACGGGGCTTAATTCCCCCGATAACCTTTATCAATCTTGCTGAATCAACCGGCCTGATTATTCCAATTGGCGAGTGGGTGATCAAGGAAGCTTTTACCCTATTGGAAAAATGGAAGATGGAGGGGAAAGAGGAGTACCGTCTCTCGATCAATGTCTCCCCGCGTCACTTCCTTCATCCTGGCCTGAACATCTATTTGGCGGACTGCCTCAAGCAATATGATGTCAATCCTGAAAGTCTGACGATTGAGATTACAGAGAATGTCGCCATGGAGGATTTTGAGACGGTCCTTTCCCGGATTGCCGCTCTGCGTGAGCTCGGTTTTGTCATCAGTATCGATGACTTCGGAACGGGTTTCTCGGCTTTTCTCTATCTTCAGCATTTTCCGATCCAGGAAATTAAGATTGACCGCCAGTTTATCCGGGATATCGATTCGAATAGCAAGAGCCGCAGCATTACCAAAACAATCATTGATCTTGCAGACATGCTCAGTTTGAATGTTGTTTGCGAAGGAGTGGAAACATTGGAGCAGTGGGAGATTTTGCGGAGCTTGAATTGCCCGCAGCTGCAAGGTTACTACTTCTCAAGGCCGATGGCACTTGAGGAACTGCCAAAATGGGTTGAAGGCTATGAAAAAATCAGCTGAAATAACGCTGTACTATCGCATCAGAATGTCCTGACATTTCCATAAATAGTCTTTTCTTCCCTTTCATGATAGTGGGAAAAAGGATACCCTGAATGGGAAGCTATTTGTGAGGTGAAATCATGTCCATTTTTGCAGCAAGGAATATCATGGAAGATATCGTCAAAACAGAGATCGAAAAAAATCTTCCGCAGCTTCATATGTCTTGTACGTGTGATACTTGTCTCTCTGATGTATTTGCCATTTCGCTTAATGAGCTTCCGCCGCGCTATATAGTCAATAAGGATCGAAGTCCTTATATCCGGGCTATGTACCAGGCGGATCAGCAAGGAGCTATCAATATTCTAAAAACCATTTCAAGGGCCGCTCAAACAGTTTCAGACAGCCCGCGGTGTCAAAAGCAAAGTTGAAAAGAGCCGATATACTTCGGCTCTTTCTTATTAGTAGTAAAACCCGCCGTAGCCAAAACCCGGGCCGTAGCCAAAGCCAGGACCGTACCAACCCGGGCCGATCAAGGCGCCTGCCGCAAGTCCTCCAAGGAACCCGCCAAGCAGCGGGGCGCCAAATCCGTAACCGAAACCAAAGGGGCGACCGAACCCGTATGGCCGCCAAAACGGCCGGCCAAAACCAAATCTTGTATCGTCCTGGAACCCTTGCGCAGGGTGTTGATAGTGCTGTTCATAAAATTGATTCACGCAGCATCCTCCTCAAATTTTCATTCTGTCTGTTCGCTCCATCCTATGCAGGACAAATGCCAAGGGAGCAAGCAGAGACAAGAAATAGGCTTTTGTTGAGAAGGAAAAAGAGACTGTCCTGAACCAAGTTCATAAAGTGGTACCTATGTCAAGGACACAATAAAAAAAGAGATTAAGCAGTTTGAAGATGATTCCTATATTGAATAGGGGTCATCTTTTTTAAATTCCACTGATAACGATAATTATTATAATAGACCATATAATGGTTAATCT